>JANJTY010000565.1 GCA_024710865.1 Lysobacteraceae bacterium
CCGACAAAGCGCGTGCCAGCGCTTCAAGGTCGGCTCATGGATGCTCTCCCGAGTCAGGTACGCCATCGCGGTGTTGGCCGTCTTGGCCGTCGGCGAATCGGCCTTGGCGCAAGCAAACATCAATTGCCTGATTTACGCGTCGGAAGCCGATCGTGCGGCACAGATCAACGCCCGGACCTGCCGCTCGACCGGTCCACGCTGGGACGCGCCGTTCATGAACCACTACACCTGGTGCCTGGGCGTCTCGCGCTCGCTGCGCGATCAGGAGACCGCCGCACGCACTCGCGAGCTGGCGTCCTGCCGCATCGGCACCACCAGCCAGTCGCTGGTCAATGGCGATCCGGTCCCCGTGGCGGAGCAGAGAGAGCTTGGTCTGGTCACGGTATTCGCCGGCGGCGGTTGCAGCGGCACCCTGATCAATCGCCATTGGGTGCTGACCGCAGACCATTGCGTCACCAGCGACGGCAACGAAGGAGGACCCGACCAACCGCTCGACCAGATATCGGTTCGCGCCGCCTGGCATCCAACCAGCTTTCCGGCGCAGAAGGTCGTGCGCTTCAGCGATCGCGGCCTCGACCTTGCGTTGGTGATGCTCGGGAGCGAAGCCGCTGTGCTGGGAGGCACCACCAAACTCCTGTATCCGCATGACCCCTTCGGGTTGTCGGATAGCGAAATCCAGGTCAAAGCCTTTGGCCGCGGGCTGAGCCAACTGGCGGTCGAAGGCCCACCCCAGGTCGCCGGAACCTTTGATGGGGCCTTCCGCAGCGCCGTGTTCACGCCACGCCTCGGCTCGCCGACGGCGTACTACTTCACGCCCACGGCCCGCAACCAGATCATCGGTGGCGGTGACAGCGGCGGCCCGGACATCGTGCTCTCGCCCAGCGGCTCGCTGCTCGGCATCGTCGGCGTGCACAGCCGCTGCTGGTTCGACTACGCCACGGGACGCGGCCCTCTGCCCAGCGGCGGTGCCGACTGGCAATGGGCGGTCGACATCGATGTCTGCGAGAGCGACGCGATCTTCACCGTTCGCGACGACATCATCCGTGCCGTGCAGGACGAGCCGGTGGACCGGTCCAGCGTGATCACCCGAGAGTCCAGCAACGACGCGCTGTCGAATGTCGAACGGCTAGGTGCGGGCATGAGCGACAACACCGACAGGCCGGGGTCGGACTACCACCGCTTCGAGATCGACGGCCGCATGCCGCTCACTTGCCAGGCGGCGTGCGAGAACGACCGCGGCTGCCGCGCGTGGACCTACGTGCGCCCCGGTGTGCAGGGCACGAAAGCGGTCTGCTATCTGAAGAACTCGGCGCCCGCCGCACAGGCGAACCCGTGCTGCATCTCCGGCAAACCCCTATCGCGACAGTCGCAGGTCAGCCAGCCGGCGCCCAATCTGGTCGCCGGCGACGACAACATCGATCGCCCCGGCAATGATTTCGCCCGCTTCGAGTTCGACGGCGCGGATTCGGCCGTGTGCCAACGCGCCTGCGCCGAAGACAAACGCTGCCGGGCCTGGACCCACGTCAAACCCGGCTTCCAGGGCCCGCGCTCGGTGTGCTACCTGAAGTCGCCCGCGCCGGCGGCCACACCGAATGCCTGCTGCGTATCGGGCACCCGCTAGGCAACCCAGCCGGCATCGGACGCCGCGCAACGCGGCGTCCGTTCGCGGAACACTCAAGGGCAACGGTGCCGACTCGGTAGCCCGCCAGCGCCATTCGTCAATGTTGCGGCGTACGCGCGCGAGTGGTGTTGACCGCATGTTCAAGCACTCCTCGCGCGCTGCTCGGGGTCCTCGCTAGGCGCGCCGCGCTGCCAAAGAATCGACCTCGGCCACCGCACCCACCCAACCGGTTACCATTGCCGGCTGCCCCAAGCCCCCGCCCACGGATGGCCGCACCGCACGACACCGACCAGCCGCTGCAGGATTTCCTCGCCTCCGGCGTCGCGCCGGAAGACGTGGCGGCGCTGTTTCCGCTGCTGCGCGCGCGCGAGCTGCTGAAGGCGTTCACCGCGCTGTTCCACGGCGGCGAGGATGCGGTGACGGTGCGGCTGCTGGTGCTGCGCACCCTGGGCGGGCGGGCGCAGGCGCCGGAGTGGTCGGCGGCGGAGATCCGCGAGCAGCTCGGCTACCTGGAAACGGCCAAGCTCGAGACCGTGGTCGGGCGGCTGAAGGAGCACGGCCTGCTGGCCTGGGACGGCGAGACCCAGCGCTACCGGGTCAGTCCGCTCGGGCGCAAGGCCCTGGCCGCGGTCGCGGCCCTGCTGCAGTTCGAGGTCGACGATGCCGACGGCCTGGGCTACCTCACCGCGCAGATCGCCGCCGGCAGCGCGGTGGGCCGCATCTCGGGCGAGGAGCTGGGCCACCTGCTCTCGCGCCTGACCGAACTGAAGGACGATTTCGACCGCGCCGTGCTGTCCGGCTCCGAGCACCGCATCCGCAGCGCGGCGGCGACCCTGGACAAGGTCTGGGACTGGATCGAGAAGGGCACGGCGATCGTCCGCAGCATCACCGACGATCCCGAGTTGGATTCAGCCACGCACCGCCTGGCGCAGGCCGTGGGCCGGGCCCAGAGCCAGCTGCTGCGCCAGACCGGCATCTTCCAGCGCGCGCTCAATCAGATCGACCAGCACCGCGTGCACCTGGGCCGCAGCGGCCTGTCCTCCAGCGACCTGGTGGCCTGGCTGCGCGCGCAGACGCCCGAGGCCCTCGCCAGCTTTGCCGACGAGCCCGCCGCACTGCCCCTGCCCTCGCGCTGGCTGCACGACGGCATCGCGCTGGACGTGGCCGAGTTCGAGCTGGTGGAGCGTGAGCGCCTGGCGCACGAATCCAGCGCCCTGCCCGAGGCCACGGCGGCGCCCGAGACCAGCGAAGTCGAAACCGAAGAGGAAGACCTCGGCCCGCTCAACCAGTGGCGCGACGAGCTGGCCGCGCTGGACGCTGCGGTCGAGTTGCACGCACGCGTGCCGCTGGCGCGCTATGCCGACAGCGCCTACCGCCTCTCGCTGCTGTCCTTGATCGGCGACCGCGAATCGGCGGCGCTCGACGGCCCCGCTGCCGACATCGCGCGCCTGCCGCTGCGGCTCGAAGTCGAGGCCGAGCTGGACTGGATCGAAACCCACGCCGAGATCGCCGCGATCAGCCGCGGCCGGCTGCTGCCCGCGGGCCCGCGCCCGCCCGGAAGGAACGAAGGAACGGATGTCCCAGACCGATGACGTCGGCGCGCTGATCGCGCGCCTGCTGGCCCAGCGCGGGCTGCCGCGCGACGACGCGCAGGCCCGCCGCGCCCTGCTCGACGAGGCCTTCCGCGAGGACCTCGACCGCCGCCTCGAAGCCTGCGGCCTGAGCCTGCGCGAGCATCCCTACACGCCCTGGATCGGCATCGCCCTGGCGCGCGGCGCCGAGCGCGCCGTGTTCGGCGCCGAGCAGACCTGGCTCTCCAACACCCTGGGCCTGGACCGCGACGCCATCGCCCTGCTGGTGGTGCTGTGGGCGCTGATCATCCTGCCCAAGCGCCAGCGCCAGCTCGATCGCCAGAGCGCCGAGCAGGCCAACCAGTCGCAGATGTTCGCCGAGGCCAAGCCCATTCCCGTGAGCGCGGACGTGGCCCCGACCGTGGCCGAGCGCACCCTGCTGGCCGATTTCGGCGACCGCCTCGGCGGCAAGACCCGCATCAATTTGAACCTGGGCCAGCTCGCCCGCCACGGCTTCGTGCAGCGCACCCGCGGCGGCGACATCGCCGAGGGGCCGCTGCTCGACCTCGCCTTCGACTACGAGCGCACCGCGCGCCGCATCCTCGACGGCGCGCTCGCCGACCTGCTCGCGCCGCACCGCGCGGCCGGCGCGGAGGAGGCCGCCGATGTTTGATTTCCGCCGCCTCGAACTGGTGCACTGGGACTACTGGCAGCGTTTCACCCTGCCG
>JANJTY010000608.1 GCA_024710865.1 Lysobacteraceae bacterium
GTGGTCTGCCGCGCGTCGCAGACCTGTTCGAGGCACGCAAGCCGAAGGATCCGGCGATCCTCGCCGAGCGTTCCGGCGTGGTCAGCTTCGGCAAGGACACCAAGGGCAAGCAGCGCCTGATCATCAAGGACACGGACGGCAACGAGCACGAAGAACTGATCCCGAAGTATCGGCAGATCATCGTGTTCGAGGGCGAGCACGTGGAGAAGGGCGAGACCGTGGTGGACGGCGAGCCGAACCCGCAGGACATCCTGCGCCTGCTCGGCGTCGAGCCGCTGGCGGCCTACCTGGTGAAGGAAATCCAGGACGTCTACCGCCTGCAGGGCGTCAAGATCAACGACAAGCACATCGAGACGATCATTCGCCAGATGCTGCGCAAGATCGAGATCACCGAGGGTGGCGACAGCCGCTACCTGCGCGGTGAGCAGGTCGAGCGCATCCGTCTGCGCGAGGAGAATGCCCGCCTGCAGGCACGCGGCGAGATGACCGCGCAGTTCCAGCCTGTCCTGCTTGGCATCACCAAGGCCTCGTTGGCGACGGAGAGCTTCATCTCCGCGGCCTCGTTCCAGGAGACCACGCGCGTTCTCACCGAGGCTGCGGTGCGCGGCACGCGGGATGGCTTGCGGGGCCTCAAGGAGAATGTTATCGTTGGTCGCTTGATTCCAGCGGGAACCGGTCTTGCCTACCACAGCAAGCGCCGCACCGGCCCGGCCGAACTCACGGACAGCGAACTCGAAGCGCTACGCGCCGTCACTGCGGTGGCGGAGAGCGCGCAGGGCGAGGCTGGCGCCGGCTGAGTCGGACACCGCCGGTACACATACGAAATGAGGCGCAGGATGCGCCTCGAGTTCGGGTCAGGGAGATCGCACTTCGGTCCGTCTGTGTGCGTTGACGGATCGATTTAACGCAAGCTATACTTTTTGGTCTCGGCAGGCCGGTAATCCGGCCTGCCTTTGTTTCGTATCTAGGGCCTCCCTCGCATGGCAACCATCAACCAGCTGGTACGCAAACCCCGCAGTCCGAAGAGCTACAAGAGCGCTTCGCCTGCGCTGGAGAACTGCCCGCAGCGTCGCGGCGTCTGCACCCGCGTCTACACCACGACCCCGAAGAAGCCGAACTCGGCCCTGCGCAAGGTCGCCAAGGTGCGCCTCACCAATGGGTTCGAGGTCATCTCCTACATCGGTGGCGAAGGCCACAACCTGCAGGAGCACTCGGTTGTGCTGATCCGCGGCGGTCGCGTCAAGGATCTGCCGGGCGTGCGCTACCACACCGTTCGCGGGTCGCTCGACGCCGCTGGCGTGACCAAGCGCCGCCAGGCTCGCTCGAAGTACGGCGCAAAGCGCCCTAAGGCCTGATAGGCCGGTCTCCCGCTACACCCTCGATCTCGGTCTTTTCAAAATCAGGCGTGCATCATGTCCCGTAAAGGCTCTCCCGGAACCCGCTCCATCCTGCCCGACCCCAAGCACGGCAGCGAAATGGTTGCCCGATTCATCAACATGGTGATGAAGAGCGGCAAGAAATCCATCGCCGAGAAGATCGTCTACGGCGCAATGGACGCGATTTCCGAGAAGAATGCGAATCCCATTGATCTGGTCGAAAAGGCCCTCGGCAACGTGGCCCCGCTGGTCGAGGTCAAGTCTCGCCGCGTCGGCGGCGCGACCTACCAGGTGCCGGTCGAGGTTCGCGCCTCCCGTCGCCAGGCGCTTGCGATGCGCTGGATGATCGAGTCCGCGCGCAAGCGTGGCGAGAACTCCATGCCGCGCAAGCTCGCGGGCGAGTTGCTCGACGCGTCGGAGAACCGCGGTTCGGCGGTCAAGAAGCGCGAAGAGACTCACCGCATGGCGGAGGCCAACAAGGCCTTCTCGCACTACCGCTGGTAATCACGAGAAGGATCTTCGTCAGTGGCTCGTAACACTCCCATCGATCGGTACCGCAACTTCGGCATCATGGCCCACATTGATGCCGGCAAGACCACGACCAGCGAGCGCATCCTGTTCTACACCGGCGTCAGCCACAAGATCGGCGAGGTGCACGACGGTGCCGCCGTCATGGACTGGATGGAGCAGGAGCAGGAGCGCGGCATCACCATCACCTCGGCGGCCACGACGGCGTTCTGGAAGGGGATGGACAAGTCGTTCCCCGAGCACCGCCTGAACATCATCGACACGCCGGGACACGTCGACTTCACGATCGAGGTCGAGCGCTCCCTGCGCGTGCTGGATGGCGCGGTCTTCGTGCTCTGTGCCGTCGGTGGTGTTCAGCCGCAGTCCGAAACCGTCTGGCGCCAGGCCAACAAGTACAACGTGCCGCGCCTTGCGTTCGTCAACAAGATGGACCGCACCGGCGCGAACTTCCGCAAGGTCATGGACCAGCTGCGCAGTCGCCTGGGTGCCTATCCTGTGCCCATGCAGGTGCCGATCGGCGCCGAAGAAGGCTTCGAGGGCGTGGTCGACCTGCTCAAGATGAAGTCCGTTGTGTGGGACATGTCCAACCAGGGCACGTCCTTCACCTATGCCGACATTCCGTCCCATTTGAAGGACGAGTGTGAAACGGCGCGGGCGTTCATGGTTGAAGCGGCCGCCGAGGCCTCCGAAGAGCTGATGAACAAGTACCTCGAGGAAGGCGAGCTGTCCGAAGCCGAGGTTATCGACGGCATCCGCTCGCGCACCCTGAAGTGCGAGATCATCCCGGCGTTCTGCGGCACCGCCTTCAAGAACAAGGGCGTGCAGGCGATGTTGGACGGTGTGATCCGCTTCCTGCCGTCGCCTTCGGACCGCCCGCCGGTGGCTGGGCTTGACGAGAACGAGCAGCCGGCAACGCGCCGTGCCGACGACAGCGAGAAGTTCTCGGCGCTGGCGTTCAAGATCATGACCGATCCGTTCGTCGGCGCGCTGACCTTCTTCCGCGTCTACTCGGGCGTGCTGAACGCCGGTGACCAGGTCTACAACCCGGTCAAGGGCAAGAAGGAGCGCATCGGACGCATCCTGCAGATGCACGCGAACAATCGCGACGAGATCAAGGAAGTGCGAGCCGGCGACATCGCTGCCGCAGTCGGTCTGAAGGACGTCACCACCGGCGATACCCTGTGCGCACAGGACAGC
>JANJTY010000640.1 GCA_024710865.1 Lysobacteraceae bacterium
ACCGCCTGCAGATCCATCGCGGCACGCCACAGACCTGGTCGCCCGAGTCCGCACCCGCTGCCGCGGCGCTGGGCACCGACATGCGCTGAGTCCAACGCCACGCCCAACCCCTTCCCGCCCCAACCCATCGAGCACGCCCGCATGATCCGACCTGCCCTGCTTCTTGCCCTGGCCCTGGCCTCCAGCGCGTCCAGCCTGCACGCCGCCGACCTCACCCAGGACGACCGAGCCGCCATCCGCGCCGCGGCGCTCGACTACGCCGAAGGCTGGTACGCGGGCGACCGCGAGCGCATGGCGCGCTCGCTGCACCAGGACCTGATCAAACATGCCTGGCTGCCCGATGGCGCCGGCGGCACGCGCCACGACCGGCTCGACCGGCAGGCCCTGCTCGAGCGCAACAAACCCGCGCACCGCGAGCGCTACGCCGCCGCCCCGCGCCGTGCCGAGCTGGAGATCCTGGATGGCTTCGACGACATCGCAACGGTCAAGCTGAGCATGGATGGCTGGGTCGACTACATGCACCTCGCCGACGTGCCTGGCGAGGGCTGGAAGATCGTCAACGTGCTCTGGGGCCTGCAGCGCGCGGCGGACTGATCGCACCCACGCCCATCGCCGCCCTCGGTGCCCGCACGCGCCGAGGCGCCGCCGGCCCGGCGGGCGCGGCCTGGGTCAGCGCTCCATCGCTGCGCGCTGCACCTTGGCTGCGGCCGACGGCGCCTGCGGCTGATGCAGCTTCGAAACGGCTGGCAACGATGCCTTCCGTCGCGCCGAAGGATTCCTGCGTGGCAGCGGTGTCCTGCGGACGAAGTCCGTCGACGCAACGGGTCTGCGTCCGGGCTTACGGCGCCAGCGTCGTCGGCGTCACAACACCCGCACGGCCGCGGTTGCGAAGGCCACGGCGGCCAACGCCAGCGCGGCGATGGCGGCGATCGAGGTCAGCGTCATGAACAGCGGATTCGCGATGGCCAGCGCACGACCCACGGCGCCGAGCAGTTCTGCCGCCTCGCCCGGCACCTTGCGCAGCTGGCGCAGCGCGCGGCCCAGGCGCCAGAGCTCGCGCAGCTTCGGCCGACCCTCTCCGCTGCGCACCGCCGTGTAGCCGGCGACGGTCTCGCTCACCGCGGCGTGACCCATGCCATAGGCGGATTCGGCCAGCTCGACGATGCGGCGAGGCAGTCCGACCGCGCGGCGCAGCAGCCAGTAGCTCAGGCCCAGCATCACGGCCGGCAGGCTGAGCGGCAGCAGGAATGCGGCAAACCAGGTCGCACCAACCTCGATCAGGGTGGCCGACCAGTAGGCCAGCCAGGCCGCCGCCGCGAGTGCGGTCAGGGCCAGGATGCGCACCGGCACGGTCAGGTGCAGCGCGATCGACTCGGCGCCGCCGGCCACGCTCAGCACCAGCTGCAGGACTTCACGCTGGCGGACTTGGAGGTCGATCTCGGGGGTGAGTTCGTTCACGGCATTCGGCTCCTTGCCAGCGACGCGATGGACCGGGACGGCAGGCGCATCCTGCCGCAGGTCGATCCGCGCCGAAACAGGACGCTTGGCACCTTGCCCGGCGCGCGGAATTCCGGCTGCGACGGCCCGGGCGCCGTGGCAATGCCTCAGTCCGGCCAGGCAATGCCGGGCAGGGCCTCGAACGCCGGCCGCGCCAGCAGGTAGCCCTGGAACAGGTCGACGCCGAGCGCACGCAGGCAGTCCAGTTCCTCGCGCGATTCGACGCCTTCGGCGATCAGGCGCATGCCGAGGTCGGCGCACATCAGGGAAACGCCGCGGATGATCGCGCGACGGCCTGGGTCTTCGTGCACGTTGCGCACCAGGGCCATGTCCAGCTTGACCAGGTCGGTGCGAACGTCGGCCAGCAGGTTCAGGCCGGAGTAGCCGGCACCGAAGTCGTCGATGGCGGTGAGGAAGCCGCGCTTCTGGTAATGCCGGACGATGTCGCGCAGATGGTCGCGGTCCTCGACCTGTTCGCCCTCGGTGATCTCGAACACGATGCGGTCGACCGGGAACCCGACGGCCTCGGCCGCCTCCAGCGTGGTACGGATGCACAGCTCGGGGCGGTACACCGCGTTCGGCATGAAGTTGATGCTGAGGAAGGTCGGCATGGCCAGGCGGCTGGCGAGCATGATCGCCTTGACCCGGCAGGCCTGGTCGAAGCGGTAGCGGTTGCCTTCGTCCACGTGGCGGAAGATGTCCGCCGCGGGCTCGCCACCCGGCCCGCGCACCAGGGCCTCGTAGGCGAAGACCTCGCGCCGCGACAGGCTCACGATGGGCTGGAAGGCCATGCTGAAGGCGAATGGCAGGCCGGCTCCGCCCAGGCATTCGCCGCAGCCCATCTCGCGGTAGTTCTTTTGCGGCTTCACGTCGACTCTCATCCCAGCACGCGACCGCGTGCGGGCAGAAGGTTACCCGGTCGCGGACTGCGCCGCTCGCCCTGCTCGCGGACCGGGTCCGGGTCTGGGATAGTCTGGCGCGAGTGTGGCCGTGCGAGCGCCAGGATGACCGAGCCAACCCCATCGAAGACCCGCGAGACGCGGGTCCTTGCCACCCCGCCCTGGGCTGCGCCACTGGTCGCCGGCGTCGCGCAACAGTGGCAGGCGCTGGTGCTGGGCTTGGCCGCGGCCGGTGGCCTGCTGCTCCTGCTGGCCTGGATCGGGCCCCTGCCGCGCACGGGGCTCGCCGGCTTCCTCGGTAGCTACCTGCTGCTCTACGCCATGCTGGTGACGCTGCAGAGCGGCCGCCTCGACTGGATAGGCCCGAAGCTGCGCGCGCGCCTGGGCAAGGCCGTGGTCAGCCGCGGTGTCGGCTTCTACGGCTGCATGACCCTGGCGCGCTTCTGTCAGCTCGAACTGCACAGCCTGGTGCAGTCGGTCGGCGAGTTCGAGATGAGCCGCTCGCAGCTCGCCGGAATGGCGATGGAGTGGCTCATCGGCTTCAGCCAGGAGTCGCTGCGCAACAGCATCGAGGCCTTCATGTGGCCGGCCAGGCTGATCGGCGACCACGGCATCGCGAGTGCCGGCGCGGTGGCGGTGGGCAGCTGGCTGCTCTACGCGCTAGGCGCGCGTGCCTTTCCGGAGCTGCACCGCCGCATCGAGCCGGTCGCACAGGCCTGATGCCGCGATCGGCGGTGATGTGCCGGACGCGCCGGTCGGGGCCCCAGCGGAAACGCAGCGGCGCGAGACCTTAGCGCGAAGGCGGGGCGCGGTCGGAGGGAGCGCCGACATCCAGCTCCAGCAGGCTTCGCTGGTCGATCTGGATCAGCCCGCGTCGCGGTCGATCGAGGTCGATGATGATGAAGACCAGCACGACGATCAGGGCGACCATGGCATGGGTCGCCAGCGATGGACGGATACCCGACACGCCGGCGCCATAGCCGACGATCCCGCCCACCAGCAGGAAGGTTCCGTACAGGAGCAGGAGCACCACTTCGGGCACATGCCGGTTGAGTTCGGCCACCCGGGCACCGAAGCTGTCGATCATGTCGTTCAATGCCTGGATGAAGAGCCCGCTGGTGACCGGATTTGGATCCTCGCGCGCCGCCTGCACGGCCAGCTGCCACAGCCTGGACTGCAGGCGTTCGGCTTCGGCCAGCAACTGGGCCTGGCGGCCCTCGTCGATCAGCATCGTGGTGCTGGAGGCCTGCCGCGCCGCCAGGTAGGCGCGCAAGAGCTCCTTGGCCTCGGAGCGAACCGTGCCCGGCAGCAGGTCCGACCTCAGGTAGGCCGTGCCGATCGCGTTGGCTTCCTCGACCACCGCCTCGCTGCGGCTGTCGAAGCGCTGCAGCGCCAGCGAGAAGGTGAACCCGAGCAGGAGCGCCAGCACCCCGAGCAGGGAACCGGTGATCGCGTTGACGTGGGTCCTGAAGGCTTCGCTAGCCAGGCTCGCATAGCGACGACCGACGCGAAGTCCAAGCTCCATGATCAGCACCATGGACACCAGGAGCATGGCGGCGATCTGCGCGCTGGGCACGCTGTAGAGGAGTTCCTTCATGGCTGCGCCGACCAATGGGAGGGGTTCCGCCGCGGCGGGCCAGCGGCGTTGAGGACCCGAGAGCGTCCCAGCCGCGCTGGCACGATTCTGACATCGGCCTACCCCGCAGCGGCAAGCCCCCGGAGATACCACAGCCCCCTGCGCGAGCGTGGCCGCAGCCGTGCCCCCTGCTTCGTTCCTGCAGGTCTCCGCGGCGTTGCCTGCTTAGCCGACCGCATCGTCGTGCGCGCGCCGCGCCAACCCCAGGGAAGCCGCTGCGAGGACCACGGCCAGCCAGGCACCGGCCACGCCCAGGTCAAGCCCGAACAGGGTCCTGGCGGGCAGCGTCGCCGAGAGCGCCATGGATCCGCCGTAGAACGGCTGCAGCGCGTGGGCCGCGAGGAAGCTCCCCATCACAATGATCGACAGGGTGCCCGCCAGGCGCACATCCGACCGCCGCCATAGAACCCAAAGCGCGAACCCACCCATGGCACTGTTCGTGATGAGCTGCCAGGCCTCATGGGTGCGGGCATGCGGTGGCCACTCGGGATTGAACAGGTGGGTGGCATTGAGTTCGAGCACGGGGACGACCCCGGCGTAGATCGCGATGGCGAGCGATCCGAGCAGCTTGGCAAGCACGGCGGACCTCCTGTCGGGCGGGCGCGGGACAACCGGGTGCCTGCTCCGCGCATCCCCGGCGAGGCGGCAGGACGCGAGCAGACACAGCGGGAAGTATGACGGAGGCGTGTGCCCCGCCTGCACGCCCGTTGACAACGTCCCGTGGGACACTTCACGCGCCCCCACGCAGGAAGCGCCCGCGATGCGACTGATCCCGCTGCTCGCCCTGGCCGCCGGCCTCGCCCTTGCCGCAGCGCCGCTGGCCGCGGCGCCGAACCGCGTGTTCTACGCCGGCGCCAGCGGCGCCGAGCGCTTCCACGACGTGCACGCGCTGTCGGACGGCACCCTGCTGGTCGCGGGCGGCGCCGCGGACCTCGACTGGCTGCCGCCCGGCACACCGCGCATCGAGCTGCCGGCCGACGGCATCGACAGCGCCAGCGCCGGGCGCATCGGCTTCATCCTGCAGCTCTCGGCCGATCTCTCCAGCGTGCTCCGCGTCCTGCATTTCCCGCCCGGCAGCGTGCGCGACGTGTTCAAGCTGCGCAGCACCGAGGTGCCGGGCGATCCGACCGGGTCGATCTACCTCTCCGGCAACCGCGACAGCGCCAACGGCGGCTACTACCTGGCGCGCCTGGACGGCAACTTCGTGCACAGCCTGCCCGCCGCTCTCCTCTTCGCCTACAACGTGCGCGCCAGCGGCGATCACGCCAGCCGCCAGCCCTGGGACGTGGGCGGCGACGGCGCCGTGGTGCATGCGATCGGACGGCCCTTCGACACCGAATGGGCCGCGATCGAGAAGATCGACGCCAGCGGGCAGCGCGTGGTGGTCGAACACTGGCACGCGCACTGGCGCGACGCCGGCGAGTGGGACGGCACGCCGGCGTCCAGCTATCCGGATGCCGCGACCCAGCCGCTGCGCCACAGCGCCATCGTGATGAAGGCGCAGCGCCGCGGCAGCCTGCGCAGCCCGAGCCAGGCCGAGTTCGACCTGATCGGCAGCGACGCCAACGGCAACGGCGGGCGCAAGGGGCGCTTCCCGGACGACTACTACCATGCCGGCCCGTGCCTGCTGCAGGGCAGCGGCACCTGTCCCAACACCGGGCCGGGCTACACCGGCTACCGCGCCAACAGCTACCGCACCCAGCGCGTCGGCGGCATCGCCATCGACCGGCGCAGCAACCGCCTCTACTTCGGCTATTCGACCCAGACCGTGCTGCCCGGCGGCAACCCGGACTTCGAGCCCGCCATCGTGGCGATGGCGCCCGACGGCGAGCTGCTGTGGTGGGACCGCCTCTACCGCGAGACCAACGCCAACTCCCCGCCCGACCAGTACGTCGACGGCCTCGCCATCGATTACGCCAATGACCGTCTGCTGGTGGTGGCGCGCACCCATGGCAACGCACCCGACAACTTCTGGCGCGGCGACCAGATCGCGCTGGCGCCGGGCAGCGCCGGCTTCCAGCAGCAGTTCACCGGCACCAACGGCAACATCCACCTGAGCTGGCTGGGCGCCTTCCGCCTCGACGATGGCCGGGTGCAGGCCGCCACCTACGTGGCCGAGTTCGTCGAGGGCAGCACCACCTACGGCGCGCCGCATCCGGATCCGCTGCTGGACGGCTGGCCCAACCCGAACGCGGGCTGGCCCGACCTCAACACGACCCGCTGCGGCAGCAATGCCGGCTACAGCGGCGAGATCGAGGTCGGTCCCGAAGGCGAAGTCGCCCTGCTCTGCCTCGGTCGCCGCACCCTCACCACGCGCGATGCGCACCAGACCATGCCGCGCCCGAACGTGCCCGATCCGCTCGCCGGCAGCTGGAACCAGTTCGTGCGCGTCTACGCGCCGGACCTGGCCGGCCTGCGCTACAGCTCGCTGCTGACCGGCGCCTGGGACACCGGCACCGGCAGCGGCGGCGACAACACCGCACTGGTCGGTCTGGCGCTGCGCGCCGATGGCGTCATCGTCGCCGGCCTGCACGAAGCCACGGCCGGCATCGCCGACGGCGAGCCGGTGCCCGTGGCCGAGGTGCCGGCCTGGGGCGAGGCCCTGCCGCAGGGCGAATCCGCCCTGCTGGCGCGACTATCGGGCGAGCGCCTGGGCGGCGAGCC
This sequence comes from Lysobacteraceae bacterium, assembly GCA_024710865.1. Classification (GTDB taxonomy): domain Bacteria; phylum Pseudomonadota; class Gammaproteobacteria; order Xanthomonadales; family Xanthomonadaceae; genus JANJTY01. Next base: position 6,697 of record JANJTY010000640.1, read on the forward strand.
GGCGCCCGATCCGATGCGGATCTTCCGCGACGGGTTCGAGCCGATGGCGCCCGAAGCCCCCTGAACCGCGCGCGCCCGCTCCGATTGCGACCTCAGGAACGGCCCTCGCGCGCCGCCCGCGCGAACAGCAGCGCCGCCGCCAGCCACATCGCTGCCAGGACCACCGGCAGCAGGAAGACACCCGGCTCGCCCAGTACCGCCGCCACGACCGCGGTGACGCCCTGTGCGGCGGCGGTCGCCTGCATGGTCCGCGCCAGGCCGCGCGGCTGCATCTGCGCCATCACCGCGCCGACGATGGCAATGGCCAGCACCGCGAAGAAGATCGCGTTGACCGGATTGCGCTCGCTGCCGATGATCCCCACCGCCAGGTTGATCCACACGTTGAGGAACGCGGCCGCGGCGGCGATCCCGGCTGCGACGATGTAGGCCGGGCTGCGCGCCAGGCGCAGCGCCAGCTCGAACACGCCGCAGAGCGAGCCGAGCAGCAGGCCCATCACCACGAAGTCGAACAGGTTCCAGTCGACCTCGTCGGTGAAGCGCATGGCCACGGCCGGCAGGAGCAGCAGGAACGCGGCTCCGCCCCAGACCAGCCAGCGCACCCCGCGCCAGAAGCGGCTGGCCCCGACCGGACCCGGCGGCGGCAGCACCGGCCCGCCCTCGGCGGCCCGGCGGAACAGCACCGCGGAAGCCAACCACAGGGCCATGAACACGGCGGTGACCAGGGGCGTGAAGTAGTCGAAGGCCAGCGCGATCACGCCAACCGCGGCCTGGGCCGCGGCGGCGAACTGCATGGCGCGCGCCATGCCGCGCGGCGCGAAGCCAGACGCCAGCGCGCCGATCGCCGCCACCGCCAGCACGCCGGCATAGATCAGGTTGAGCGGGTTGTTCTCGCTGCCCAGGATGCCGACCGCGCCATTGACCCAGACCAGCAGGAAGGCGGCCAGCAGGGCGAGCGCGCAGGCGCCGTGGTAGGCGGTCGGACGCCAGCGGCGCGGGCGGGTGTCGGAAGCAGTCATGGGGGCCTTGGCTCCATCTGGTACGGAAGCCGCAGGATGGTCGCGAGCTGCCGTCAGCGTCGTGAGCCACGCATGAGCCGATGATGAGGATGCGCTGAGCAGGCCGGAGTCAGCCCTCGGCGACTGGGTCCCGACGCCGCGCGGCGAGCAGGGCCGCGACCACGCAGGCGCCGAACACGGCCCCCTCCAGCGCGCACAGTCCGGTGTGGGCCAGGGCCTCGACCCGGGCCGAACCGAACAGCTGGGCCAGCGGAGCGAGATCGAGCCGGGAGTGCTCGAAGCTCGCGGCCACCCGCGCCAGGCTGCCGGCCATCAGCGTGCCCCCGCCCAGCGACAGAAGAGCGCCGGCAAGGCCCGTGCTCACGGCCGCGAACTGCACCGGCCGATGGCCGCGCGGCGCCTGCAGGCCACCGCCGAGCAGAAGGCCGCCGGCCAGGGCCAGGCCGATCACCGCGCCCTCGATGCCGCCGGTGATGCCGGTCGGCGCATGACCCACCAGCAGGGTGAACACGTCCGAGCCGAGCAGCTTGGCGAGTCCGCCCACCACCAGGCCACCAAGGCTGGCGCCGGCGAGCAGGCCGACGGCACCGCTGACGAGGCGCTGGCCCAGCACCATGCCCAACCCGACGCCCAGCGCGCCGGCGCCTCCAACCAGCAGGCTCAGAGTGAGCAGCACCAGCAGCACCGAGAGGCTGCCCAGGCTGCCGGCCTGCGGCGAGAAGGCCAGCAGCGAGCCGTACAGGAGGCCGCCGACCACACCGGCCAGCGCCCCGCCCGCCGTGGCGGCGACCACCTCCACCCGCCAGCCGGGCGCCCGCACGGGCGAAGCCACGGCCACGGGCGCCACCGGCGAAGTGGACATCGGCACGGCCTCGTCCCGCACCTCGGCAATGAAGCAGTAGCCCCGCCCCGGCACGGTGCGCACGAACCGGGGCGCATTGGCGTCATCGCCGAGCTGGCGGCGGATCTCCTTGATGCACTGGGTCAGCGCCGCGTCCGTCACCACACTGTCGGCCCAGACCTCGTCGAAGAAGCGCTGTTTCGCGACCATGCGGCCCTGCTCGCGCACCAGCAGCAGGAGCGCGTCGAAGTAGCGCGCGTTGAGGGCCACGGGCTGGCCGTTGCGCAGCAGGCTGCGGCTGCCGGCGTTCAGCACGAACTCGCCAAAGCGGACGGGTGAATCGGACATCGGGCAGGACTTCCAGGCGTCAGCCCTGCAGTTTAGGGCGCCGGTGGCTGGGCGGCTGCCGGCGGCAGGGCGTACGGCGATGCTCTCAACTCACGTCGAAACGCCGCCACTGCCCGGAAGCGAACGTCCGCTCTCGAAGCACCGCGGGCGGCCGTCGATCGGATCGGTGAACTTGAGCGCAGCGGCCAGCAGCTGCAGCGCGCCTTCGTCGCCAGCGTCGGGATCGCGCAGCTGCGGATACCAGCGATCGCCGCAGATCGGTGCGCCGAGTGCCGCCATGTGCAGACGCAGCTGGTGCTTGCGGCCGGTGAGCGGACGCAGCGCATAGCGCCAGATGGGGCCGCCGCGGTCGAGCACGTCGATGCGGGTTTCCGCGTTCGGCTCGCCTTCGGCTTCGGCCATGCGGAAGAAGGGTTCGCCGCGCACCAGGCGGCTGCGCCGCACCTGCGGCCAGGTGAGTCCGGACAGCGCCGGCGCCAGCGCCTCGTAGTGCTTGTCGATGCGGCGTTCGCGGAACAGTTCCGCGTAGGCGGCGCGGCTGGCGGGGTTGGCCGAGAACAACACCAGGCCGGCGGTCTCGCGGTCGAGCCGGTGCAGCGGCACCAGGTCGGCATGGCCGGTGCGGCGGATCAGGCGCGCAAGCAGGGTCTCGTGCAGGTAGCGGCCGGCGGGAACGACCGGCAGGCCGTGCGGCTTGTCGGCCACCAGCAGGTGCTCATCCAGATGCAGGATCCGCTCGACCGCGGCGATCGGCGCCTCGTCCACCACCTCGCGGAAGTAGCGCAGCTC
>JANJTY010000642.1 GCA_024710865.1 Lysobacteraceae bacterium
CGGCAGGCTGTCGAGGTCGAGGCGGGCACGCTTCCAGAACGGCGTGAACACGCGGTAGGGCTCGCCCTGCCCGGTCGCGATGGTCCAGGGTTCGACCAGCAGCGCGGCGTTGACGCTCTCCGCGCGCAGCCCCGCGTTGCGCAGGGCCGTCTTGATGCGGGTGTCGCGCGCGATGCAGGCCGGCTCGTACAGGCGGCTCCAGAACACGGCTTCGGCGCCGGTTTCGCCGGCCAGCCGCTGCAGTTCGGCCATGGAATCGCCACGGCGGATGAGCAGATCCGATCCGCGCGCGCGAAGCGCGTCGCGCAGCGCCAGCAGCGAACGCCGCAGCCAGGCGCGCGAGGCCGCGCCCGGCGCCCAGGGCGATTCCTCCTGCGGCGCATGGATGTAGACCGGGACCGGCACGAGGCCGGCGTCGAGCGCGGCCTGCAGGGCCGGATTGTCGTCCAGACGCAGGTCGCGCCGCAGCCAGACCAGGGCGGTCGCCATGCTCAGGCCTTGCGCACGTAGGGCCGCACGGCGCTGAAGCCGCCGTCCAGGGCGATGATCTGGCCGCTGATCCAGGCGGCGCGCTCGGACAGCAGGAAGGCGGACAATTCGGCCGCATCCTCGGCCCGGCCATAGCGCCCGAGGGGGTACTGCGCCGCGATCTGCTCGCGCGCGGCCTCGCTGGAAACCATGCGCGCCGTTCCCGGCGTGTGCATCAGGCCTGGGGCGATGGCATTGACGCGCAGGCCGAGCGCGGAGAAGTCGGCCGCGAGCGCGCGCACCAGGGCCTCGATACCGCCCTTGGCCATGGCGATGGCGGCGTGGTTGGACACCCCCATGCCGGCCGCGACCGAGCTGAACAACAGCAGCGAGCCCGGCCGCTTGGCCTTGGACAGCGCTCCGCTGTAGGCCTTGGACACGAAGAAGGCGGTGTCGAGGTTGGCCGCCAGGCAGTCGCGGTACTGCGCCTCGCTGGTGCGCGCCAGCGGCGCCACCAGCACCGCGCCGGCGCAGTTGGCCACTGCATCGGGCGGAGCGCCAAAGGTCTTCTCGGCCGCCTCCAGCGCCTCGAAGGCGCCAGCCTCGGTCGAGACATCGGCGCGGATTCGCGCCTCATCCGGCTCCTCCGGCAGGGCATCCACGCGGCGCGTGGCGAGGGCGAGGCGCCAGCCCTGCGCGCGCAGGGTCGTTGCCAGGGCACGGGCAACGCCACCGCTGGCGCCAGTGATGAGGCAGGTCGCTGTCATGGACCAGGCATCCGTTCCAGAAGGAACCCAACCTTAGGCCCAGCCCGGTGCGCCGCGCGTGAACCCCGGAAACGACGAAGCCCCGGCGAACCGGGGCTTCGTGGGTTACCCGTAGCGTTCGGGATCAGTTGCTGCCGCAGTCGTTCGCGCCGGCCTGGAAGCTGATGCCGGTGCCGCTGACGCTGTTGACGCAGAAGCTGACGCTGCCGCCGCCGTAGTTGGCCGAGCTGAAGGTGACCGTGCCGTTGCTGCCCGTGGTGCCGGTGCCGCAACCGGAAACCGCGCCGGTGAAGCAGCCGGTCACGCTGGCGCCAGCGATGGCCTGGCCACCGGTGCTGCGGACCGACACCGCCGCGGAGGCCTTCCAGTTCTTGCCCTTGCGCGAGGCGGAGACGGTCACCGAATCGACCACCGCGGTCGTGGTGCCCGGGTCGCCACCGCCGCCACCGCCGCCACCGCCACCATTGCCCTGCAGGTAGGCGATCGCGTCGGCGACGCGGATCAGACCGTGGCCGTAGTAGTTGTCGCGGCCGGCGGCACCCAGATCCTCGGCCGTGGCGGCCAGGGCATCACGGACCTGCTGGTTGGTTGCGTCCGGAACGGCACTCCACACCACCGCCGCGGCGCCGGACACGTGCGGGGTGGCCATGGACGTGCCGTCCCAGGCCTCGTAGCCGCTGCCGTTCGGATCGCTGCTGGTGTTGACCGTGGCCTGCGTGCCGATCTTGTTGCCGACGATGAACACGCCGTCCTCGCGCGACATCGCCACGGTCGGGATCGTCGCCACGTTGGTGGTGCCGAGCGTGCCCGCGAAACTGCCCGCCACGTTGTTGTAGATGATCGCCGCCACGCCGCCGCCGGCCTGCACGTTGCGGGCCTTGTCGTTGAAGGCGATGCCACCGCGCTCGCACATCACGACGCGGCCGGACCAGCTGCCGACCGTGGAGCAGTCGCCGCCGTTGGCGATCGCGCCGCTGCGGCTCTGCTGCACGCTGCCATCCATGGTCGAGACCAGGTAGCCGGTGCCGTCGACCGTGGTGCTGGCCGCCGACCAGGGCACGGTGCTCAGCACCGCGACGCCGGGAGCGGCGAGTTCCACCTGGTTGGTGTACTGCGAAAAGCTGGCGTGGGCCTTGTTGGCATCGACCGCGGCGACGGACACCACGCTACTGTACGAGGCCGGGTAGCTGTGGCGGTTGTTGCCGTCGTTGCCGGCCGCCGCGATGCTCAGGATGCCCTGGTTGTACAGGTTGGCGAAGCCGTTGCTCTCGGTCGTGCTGGAGGTGCTGCCGCCGAGGCTCATGTTGATGATCTTGGCGCCGGCGGCGGCGCAGCGGTTTGCGGCGTCGATCAGGCTGGAGCTGTAGCTCCAGCCGCAGCTGGCGCCGTCGAAGACCTTGACGATGAAGAGGTTCACGTCGCCCGGGCTGACGCCCACGACGCCGCTGGCGTTGTCGATCGCGGCGATGGTGCCGGCGACATGGGTGCCGTGGCCGCAGGTGTCGTTGTTGTAGCCGGATGGGAAGCCGCCGGAAACCTTGGCGCCGCTGATGTCCTCATGGTTGGTCTTGAGGCCGGAGTCGATCACGCAGACGGTGATGCCGTTGCCGGTGTGTCCGGCGGCCCAGGCCTGCGGCGCCTGCACCAGGTCGATGCCGTAGGGCACGGTCTGCGCCATCGGGTAGCGCGGCGCGTCCTGTTCGACCAGCAGCACGTTCGGGTTGTTGCGCAGGCCGTTGAGTGCCGCCTCGGGCACCGTCACCGCGAAGGCGTTGAGTTCGTCGAAGCTGTGGTGGAAGCGCGCGCCGGCCGCCTGCAGGGAACGCTCGACGTTGGCCTTGGCGCCGGGCTTGAACTGCACCAGGACGCGGTTCGGATCGGGCTGCGACGCGAACGCACTGCCGGCCACCAGGGCCAGGGAGACACCAACGCACAGCGAACGGACACGGAAAGCATTGACCACTTTGAGATACCCCAGCTTGCTTGAAGGCGGGCTGGCTTCGTCCGTGTGCCCGCAGAAGTCCCCGAAAAGCGCGGCGCACGGTAGCACCGTACGGTCCGTGCCATGCGGCGGTGCAGCATGGATTGCGTGCGCTGGATCACCGAAAAAACTGAACGGGCTCGGCAACTTGCGCAAATGCAACGAAGTGTTAACGCAGGTTCAGTTACCGACAGACGGTCTCATAAAACCGACCAACGGTAGCGTTCTGGCTTGTGCACGGCCCATTTCGTGACCCGGATCGCGCAATCCATTCAGCTTTCGGACGGGTTGCGCCGGGTCCGTTCAGCTTTCCGCATCCCCGGCCAGGCGAAGCCGCAGTGCAGCGGCAGCGGCACCGATGTCCGCCTGGCGCTGGGCGCTGAGCCGCTCCAGGTTGCGCCACATCAGCGCGGTTCGCGGATGCGCGGCGAAGCGCTCGCGGTGGCGGATCAGGAAGTCCCAGTAGAGCGTGGTGAACGGGCAGGCGTCGCCGCCGAGTGCGATGTCAGGGCGGTAGCGGCAGCCAGCACAGTGGTTGCCCATGCGCTCGATATAGCGGCCGCTCGCCACGTAGGGCTTGGAGGCGAGGACGCCACCGTCGGCGTACTGACTCATGCCCAGCACGTTGGGCAGTTCCACCCACTCCACGGCATCCACGTAGACCGCCAGGTACCAGGCGTGCACCTCGGATGGACGCACACCCAGCAGCAGGGCGAACAGGCCGTTCACCATCAGGCGCTGGATGTGATGGGCGTAGCCCAGGCGCAGGGTCTGGCCAATCGCATCGCGCAGGCAGGCCATGTCGGTCGCGCCGCTCCAATAGAAGGAAGGTAGCGGCTGCTCGGCCTGCAGTGCGTTCTCCTCCAGCCAGCCGGGCATGCGCAGCCAGTACAGGCCGCGCACGAACTCGCGCCATCCCAGGATCTGGCGCACGAAGCCCTCGACCGCCGGCAGCGGCGCCTCGCCCCGCTCCAGCGCCTGCACCGCGGCGGCGATCACGCGCCGCGGCGGGATCAGCTTGAGGTTCAGCGCGGCCGAGAGGCGCGAATGGTAGAGCCAGGGCTCGCCCTGCCACAGCGCATCCTGGTAGCGACCGAACAGCGGCAGGCGATGCTGGATGAAGTCCTGCAGGGCGGCCTCGGCCTGGGCCGGATCCAGCGGCCAGTCGAACTCGGCCAGCTCGCCCGGATGGTCCGGGAAGCGTGCCGCGACCAAATCGAGCACGGCGCGGGTCGCGTCGTCGGGCTCGAAGCGGTGTGGCGCGGGCAGCCAACCGGGGCCCTTGGCGCCGAACGATTCGCGGTTGCTGGCATCGAAGTTCCAGGCTCCGCCGCGCGGCTGGTCGCCGTCCATCAGTACGTTCTCGCGCCGCCGCATCCAGCGGTAGAAGTGCTCCAGGCGGAACTCGCGCCGCCCGCGCGCCCAGTCGGCGAAGTCCTCGGGCTCGATCAGGAAGTGGCCATCAGGGCGCTCGCGCAGCGGGACGCCGGCGTCGCGGCAGGCGGCCTGCAGCTGGGTGCGGACGCGGAAATCGCCCGGACGCACCAGCAGCACCGCGTCAGGACCGAAGCGTGCGAGATCTTCGCCCAGCGCCGCACCCAGCGTGGCCGCGCCACCCTCCTCCAGGTGACGATACTGCAGCGGCCAGCCGCGCCCGCGCAGTTCTTCGGCGAAGCGGCGCATGGCGGCCAGGAACAGGGCGATGCGCGCCTTGTGCGACCAGACGTGGGTGGATTCGGCCGGCACTTCGGCCATCCAGATGCGGTCCTGCGAGGGGTCGAAGCCCTCCAGCGCGGTCGAATCGCGGTCGAGCTGGTCGCCCAGGATCACCACCAGATGGCGCAAGCGCCCCATGGCTGCCCTGCCCTCGCCAGATTGCGTATCTATACTCATCCTGTTTCCCAACCTTCGAGTGCGCCGCGATGCAAAGCCTGCGAGTACGACTGTGGAGCCTGTGTCTGGGCCTGATCCTGCTCGCCGCCTGCGGCGGGGAGACACCCGCACCGGCGCCAGCGACGCCCCCCGAAGCCACTGCGACGGAGGGCTTCGCGCTGCAAGCGACTGGCGGCGAGCCCTGGGAAGGAAGGCCCGCCCTGCGCCTCGACTTCAGCGAGGCCTTGGCGGCGGCCCAGCCCTTCGATCAGCTGATCCAGGTGCGCAGCCTGGAGGGCGCGACCATCGAAGGCAGCTGGGTGCTGGATGCGGACGGAACCGTGCTGCGTTTTCCCTACGTCGCCGCCGACACGTCCTACAAGCTCTCGATCAAGGGCGAGCTGGGCTCGACCGGTGGCGCCACCCTCGGCGAGGCGATCGAACGCGAGGTGCACTCCGGCGAGCTGCCGCCGAGCGTCGGCTTCGCCAGCCAGGGCAGCGTGCTGCCGGGCCGCAATACCGATGGCCTGCCGGTGATCTCGGTGAACGTGCCCGAGGTCGATGTCGAGTTCCTGCGCGTGCGAGAAGGCGAGCTCAGCAACTTCTTCGAGCGCTTCCAGCGCAACGGCCAGCGCGGCCTGTGGGAACTGCAGCAGGTCGCGACCCTGGCCGACAGCGTCTACATGAACCGCTTCGCGCTGGACGCGGCGCCGAACGAGCGCAGCGTGAGCCACCTGCCGGTGCAGAACATCGCCGAGCTGCGCGAACCCGGCCTCTACTTCGCCACCCTGCGCCGCAGCGGCGACTATTCCTACCAGCTCGACACCACGATGTTCTTCGTCAGCGACCTCGGCCTGCATGCGCGGGTGCAGGCCGGACGCCTGTGGCTGCACGTGGCCAGCCTGGCCACCGGCGAGCCGCAGAGCGGCGTGGAGGTGTCGGTGCTGGACGAGAAGGGCCGCAGCCTGGTCTCGGCCAGCACGGACGGCAGCGGCCAGGCCCTGCTCGAACACCGCATCAAGGCCGAGCACATGCTGGTGGCGCGGCGCGGCCGCGACGTCAGCTACCTCAGCTTCCGCCAGCCGGCCCTGGACCTGTCCGAGTTCGAAGTTTCCGGCCGCCGCTTCGCCGAGCGCGAAGCCTATGCCTGGTCGGCACGCGACCTCTACCGCCCGGGTGAGTCCTTCCAGCTTTCCGCCCTGCTGCGTGACTTCGACGGCCGCGCCCTGTCCGAGGGCCAGCCGCTGGTGGCCTGGCTGAAGCAGCCGGACGGCCAGCGCGTGGCCAGCGCCCTGCTCGAACCCGGCGCGCTCGGCTACTACAGCTGGAACACGCCGATCGCCGCGGATGCGCCGACCGGGCGCTGGGCGGTGGAGCTGCGCCTCGATCCGGGCGCGAGCGAGCCGGTCGGGCGCTTCGACTTCCGGGTGGAGGAGTTCCTGCCCGAACGCCTGAAGCTGGCCCTGGACAGCCCGGCGCAGCGACTGGCGCCGGGCCAGGCCCTGCCGCTCAGCGTCGAGGCCGATTACCTCTACGGCGCGCCGGCCGACGGCAACCGCTTCACCGCCGAACTGGCGCTGCGCCCGGACACCGAGCCGCTGCCCGGGCTCAAGGGCTACCGCTTCGGCGATCCGACCCTGACGCTGCCGAAGGAACCGCAGACCGTGCTCGACCTGGCCCTTCCCGGCGGGCGCCTGCAGCAGGACCTGCCGCTGCCCGAAGAGGCCAGCAAGGCCGGCGCG
>JANJTY010000700.1 GCA_024710865.1 Lysobacteraceae bacterium
TTCGTACAGGCGGGCGATTTCCCGGGCCTGGTCCGCGAGGTAGGCCGGGTTGCAGATGTTGGGCGGCAGGTTGCCCAGCTCGCGCGCCAGTTCGACGCCGGCGGCAATGGCCTCGGCCTGGGCTAGGCTGGCCACGTCGTCGCCGGGCACGCACAGCTCGGCGAAGCGGCGATCGTTGCCGCCCTTGCGGGTGGCGGTATAGCGGTAGGCGGCATGGTCGGCCAGCACCAGGGTCTGGCGCGCCGCCCAGGCGGAGTCACGGCCAGGCACGGCCAGCAGCGGCAGGGTACTCAGCACGCGCGCGGCGGCGGCGCCGTTCAGCACCTTGGCCGACTCCGTCGCAGCCTTGACGAAGCCGGCCACCGAGAACTCCGCGGCCTTGCCCAGGCCCACGCTGAGCAGGCGCGGCGCGGCCAGGCCGGACAGGCCGTGCAGCAGGGCGGTGCGTCCAGCCTTGCCGGACACGTCGCCGCTTTCGATCAGGCGCGCCAGGGCGCCGCCAAGGGCAGCGTCCACTGCGCGCGTGGCCTCGGGCTGCTCGCCGCCGTCGAACACGCCAACCACCACGGCATCGCCGCGGAAGGCATGGGGGGCGTCGCTGCAAAGGGAGAACTTCAGGCTCATCGTGGGGATTTCCGTACAATCGGCCGCCGGCCCGCGGATTCGCACCCGCCGACCGGGATCACAGGGATATCCGCAGCGCCGCTGCGGTCTAAGCCCGCAAGGATACCAGCCCCCCGGCAAGGACTCGCGAAGGCCGCGTTCGCCGCACGTACCGTATGAACCGCATCGACCGCTACCTGCTGCGCGAACTCTGGCTGAACTTCGCCGCCACCCTGGCGGTGCTGCTCATGATCAGCCTGAGCGGCCTGCTTGCCGACCTGCTCTCGCGCATCGCGCGCGGCAAGGTGCCGGCCAGCCTTCTGCTGTCCCAGCTCGGCCTGCGCCTGGTCGACATCCTGCCGCTGATGCTGCCACTGGCACTGTTCATCGCCGCGATGATGGCGATCTCGCGTCTCTACCGCGACAGTGAGATGGCCGTGCTGGCGGCGGCCGGGGTCGGCCCGCGACGCCTGCTGCGTTCCCTGCTCGGGCTGGTGCTGCCGGTGGCGTTGGTGGTTGGTGCAGCCTCGCTCTGGCTGGCCCCGGCGGCCCTGCGGCTGTCCAAGGACATGATCGACACCGCCAACAAGTCGCTGCTCGTCGCCGGCCTCGAGCCGGGTCGTTTCGTCGAGCTTCCCGGCCGCCACAGCGTGGTCTACCTCGCCGACATGAGTCCGGATGGCAGTGAGTTCGAGCGCCTGTTCGTCGCCTCCGAGCGCGACGGCCGCATCGACATCGTCACGGCCGAATCGGGCGAACTGTATGCCGAGGCGCTGGGCGAGGAGCGTTACCTGGGCCTGAGCAGCGGTTTCCGGGTCGAAGGCGCGCTGGGGCAGGACGATTTCCGCATGATGCGGTTCGCACGCAACGACATCCGCGTGCCCGACAGCGAGCCGTCGGCGATGGGCAGCAGCGAGCGCCGCGACGTGCTGGCCGAACTCTGGCAACAGCGCACGCCGGGCGCGGTGGCCGAGCTGCATTGGCGGATCGGGGCGCCGCTGGCGGCGCTGCTGCTGGGGCTGATCGCCTTGCCGATGGCGCGTCAGCCGCCGCGCGCGGCACGCTACGGCCGCCTGCTGCTGGCCCTGCTGATTTACCTCGTCTACCTCAACTTCCTGCTGATCGGTCGCTCCGGGCTGGAATCCGGTTGGGTGCCGGGCATGCTCGGGCTGTGGTGGGTGCACCTGCCCTTCGCCGTGCTGGCGGCCGCGCTGCTGTGGTCGCAGGTGCGCCCGTACCGGGTGGCGCGACCGTGAGGGCGGTGATGCGTCGCGCGGACTGGCTGGTGGCGAGCACCGTGCTCGCCGCCATCGCCTTGACCTGGCTGGTGATGCTGGGGATGGACGTGGCCGTCGCGTTCGCCGGCAAGCTCGATGACGTGGGCGACGGCGACTTCGGTGTGCACACCGCCCTGCTGTTCACGCTCTACACCATCCCGCGGCGCGCCTACGAGCTGTTCCCGCACGTCGCGCTGGTCGGCTGCGTGCTGGGCTTGGGTTCTCTCGCCGCCACCTCGGAGCTGACCGCGTTGCGCGCGGCCGGCATCTCGCGCCTGCGCATCTGCCTGGGCGCTGCGGTCGCGGTGCTGGCCTTGACCCTGCTCATGGTCGTCAACGGCGAGACGCTCGGCCCGGCCGGCGAGCGTCGTGCCCAGGCCGAATCGGTCTCGGCCAAGTCGCAGGACGTGGTGGTGGCGCGCTGGTCCGGTCTTTGGGCGCGCGAGGCCGATACCTTCCTGAACGCGCGGACCGGCGCGGTGCGGGGATCCGGTCCCGCGGCCTATGTCGAACTCAGCGACGTGCGTTTGTTCACGTTCGAGCCCGGCGGGCGCCTGGCCTCACTCGCGGTGGCGGTGCGGGCCGAGCACCGCGATGGTCGCTGGCGCCTGTTCGACGTGCGCCGCACCCACTTCGAAGAGCGCAGCGTGCGTTCCGAAACCACCGCCGAGGAAGCCTGGGACTCGCAGCTCTCGCCCGAGCTGCTCAACCTGAGCGTGATCCGGCCGCGCTATCTGACCCTGGACGAGATCCGCGGCAGCATCGAGTACATGCGCCGCAACGAACTCGACTCCGGGCCCTTCGAGCATGCGTTCTGGTCGCGCCTGATGTACCCGGTCAACGCCTTGGTGCTGAGCCTGGCGGTCATGCCCTTCGCGTTCGGCGCGCTGCGTGCGGGCGGCTTCGGCAAGCGCCTGTTCATCGGCATCGCCGTGGGCCTGGGCTTCTTCTTCCTGCAGCGGCTGGCGCAGAACGCGGCGGAGGTGTACGGCATCGATGCCCGTCTGTCGAACGCGGCACCGGCGCTGTTGCTGGGCGCCGGCGCCTGGCTCTACTTCCGCCGCGCCGGTTGACCGGCGCGCATCAGGATCCCGGCTTCGGCAGGCGTACCAGCACGGTGCCCGAACCAAGGTCGTGCCAGGTGCGGCGCTCGGGGTGCAGCAGCGACCAGAGGAAGCCGAGCCCGAACGTAGCCCAGGACAGGGCCGCGAGCGCGAAACGCAGGTTCAGCGCGGCCCAGCCGGGAGGCTGGCCGGCGCTGTCCAGCAGGCGCAGTCGCCAGGCACGCATGCCGAGGGTTTGGCCGCCGCGGCGCCAGGACAGCACGAGGTAGGCGTAGGTGGCACCCAGCAGCAGGAGGAAGAGCAGGGCAGCGCCCAGGCTTCCCGGCTCCGGTGCGCGCGCGCCGTTCAAGGCCACCCCGAGGGTGCCGCAGGCAAACCAGATGCCGACCAGCGGGAACAGGTCGTAGACGATGGCGGCAAAGCGCCAGGGCAGGGCGGCGGGAGCGGCGGCGGTCATGGCGACGAAGCATAGCCGCATGCGGCATGCTTGCCAGCCATGGGATCCAGCATTGCCGACCGCCGCGCCGCCGCGCGCGCGCTGCCCGAGCTGCCGGCTGCCGATGCTGCCGGCATCGGCGAGTTCATCGAGCGCGCCTGGGCCGAGCAGGGCCTCTCGCGCAACAGCCTGGACGCCTATCGACGGGATCTGGAGCTGCTTGCGCGCTGGCTTGCGCCGCGCGGTTGCGGGCTGTCGGGCGCTGCTTCGTCCGACCTGTTCGACTATCTGGCCGAACGCAGCCGGCAGGGTTACTCGGCGCGCAGCAACGCGCGCCTGCTCTCGGCCCTGCGCCAGTTCTACCGCCAGCTCCTGCGCTTCGGGCGGATCACGGCCGATCCCAGCGCGCGGCTGGAGTCGCCGCGCCTCAGTCGGCCACTGCCCAAGGCCCTGGGCGACTCCGAGATCGAGGCCCTGCTGCAGGCACCGCCGCTCGATCAGCCGGCCGGGGTGCGCGATCGCGCCATGCTGGAGCTGATGTACGCCACGGGTCTTCGCGTGGGCGAGCTGGTGGGCCTCGCCGCGGGTCAGCTGAACCTGCGCCAGGGCGTGCTGCGCGTGACCGGCAAGGGCGGCCGCGAGCGCCTGGTACCGCTGGGCGAGGAGGCCGCGCACTGGGTCCGGCGCTATCTCGCCGAGGCGCGACCCGCGCTCGCCGCTCGCGGTTCGCCGCTGGCCCTGTTCCTCGGCCCGCGCGGCGCGCCGCTGTCGCGCCAGCAGTTCTGGTCCCTGGTCAAGCGCCATGCGGGGGCCGCGGGCATCGACGCGGCGCGGGTCAGTCCACACGGACTGCGCCACAGCTTCGCCACCCACCTGCTGAACCACGGGGCCGACCTGCGCGTCCTGCAGCTGCTGCTGGGCCACGCCAGCCTCTCGACCACCCAGATCTACACCCTGGTCGCCAAGGAAGGCTTGAAACGCCTCCACCAGCACCACCACCCGAGGGGGTGAATGGGCGCGTTTGCGGACTGACTTGACGTCAGTCCGCGCGCCCATTCACGCCCGGGGCAGGAGCCCCGGGCCGGGTTGCTTGGCGAGGTCAGGATGGCCGAGCCTGGCAACACCCAGGCCGCGCAGCGGCCTGGCCGAGCGCTTGCAGCCTCGGCGGGACGATGGCCGACGGCGGTCCAGCGCACCGATCCGGGCACAGCCCGGCCCACTTCCGCTATCCTCCGCGCTCGCTCGGCGCGGCAGGAACTTCCTGCGCCGGAACCGGTCTCGACTTCCCACTGTCCGCCCATCCTGCAGGTTCTTCCATGACCCGACTCCTCGCCGCACTGCTCGCCGGCGCCGTATCCCTGACCGCCCAGGCCTCCGAGGACCAGGTCAAGACGGCCATTCAGACCCTCGTTCCCAACGCCAAGATCGACAGCATCGCGGAGTCGGTGATTCCCGGCCTGTACGAGGTCGTGCTCGACAGCCAGATCGTCTACGTCAGCCAGGACGGCAAGTACCTGGTCCAGGGCAGCGTGTTCGATATCGGCAAGCGCGCCGACCTGACCGAGCAGACCCGCGCCGGCATCCGCCGCGGTGCGCTGCAGTCGATTCCCAAGGATCAGCGCATCGTGTTCGCGCCGGCCGGAATGCCCAAGCACACGCTGACCGTGTTCACCGACATCGACTGCGGCTACTGCCGCCGCATGCATTCCCAGGTGGCCGACTACAACCGCCTCGGGATTGCGGTGGAATACGTGTTCTTCCCCCGCTCCGGCCCGGGCACCGAATCCTGGCAGAAGGCGGTCTCGGTCTACTGCGCGGACGACAGGCGCGTTGCGATGACCGACGCCAAGGCCGGCCAGCCCGTCCCGGAAAAGACCTGCGCCAACCCGATCCAGGAACACTTCGATCTCGGTAGCAAGGTCGGCGTGAACGGCACTCCGGCGGTGTTCACCGAGGATGGCACCCAGGTTGGCGGCTATTCCGCGCCGGACCAGCTGATCCAGCGCCTCGATCAGCTCGCGGCGCAGAAGAACGCCGGCTGAGTTCGCCGGCGGCCGGGTGGGGCGGCAGGGCTGTCCCGCATTGGCTATCATGCGCGCCCTGTCCCGGGCGCGGCCCGGCATTAGTCTTCAGGCATTCGCATGATCGTTCTCGAGGGCGCCCAGGCCCTGTCGCCGTTCCGTCAGGAGCGGCTGCTGCGGCGACTGGCCGATGCCGGGATCGGCCCTGCGCCGCTGCCGTGCCGGCATGTCTACTTCGTCCAGCCCGAGGCAGGGCGCGAGGCGGACGTCGCTTTGCTGGAGCGCGTGCTGCAGGGCGGGGTCGCGCGCGATGCGTCCCGTCCCGGTTGGGTGGTGGTGCCGCGCCTCGGTACGCTCAGCCCCTGGGCCAGCAAGGCCACCGAGATCCTGCGCGGCATCGGGCTGCCGGTGCAGCGGGTCGAGCGCGGCGTTCTGCACCCGATCGAGGCCCCTGCGGGTCTGGCCCAGGACGGACGCGAGCGTTTGGCGCGGGTCCTGTTCGATCCCATGACGCAGTCGCTGCTGGGAAGCCTGGACGAGGCCGCGGCCTTGTTCGCCGCACCAGCGCCGGGTCCCCTGCGGCACGTGGCGCTGGCTGCGCTGGACTCGGCCAACGCCGAGCTGGGCCTGGCCCTGTCCGCGGACGAGATCGACTACCTGCGTGCGCGCTACGTGGAACTCGGGCGCGAGCCCAGCGACGTCGAACTGATGATGTTCGCGCAGGCCAATTCCGAGCACTGCCGGCACAAGATCTTCAACGCCGAGTTCCGCATCGACGGCGAGGCGCAGCCGCTTTCGCTGTTCCGCATGATCCGCAACACCCAGGCCGAATCGCCCCAGCTCACCCTGTCGGCCTACTCGGACAACGCGGCCGTGGTCGAAGGTTTCGAGGCGGCGCGTTTCCGCCCCGGCAGCGACGGCGTCTACCGCAGCAGCCCGGCCCAGGCCGCGGCCTTCGCCATCAAGGTCGAGACGCACAACCACCCGACCGCGATCTCGCCCTTCCCCGGCGCGGCCACCGGCAGCGGCGGCGAGATCCGCGACGAGGGCGCGACCGGCCGCGGCGGCAAGCCCAAGGCCGGCCTGACCGGCTTCTCGGTCTCGCACCTGCGCATTCCCGAGTTGCCGCAGCCGTGGGAGCTCGCGCGGCCGCTCAACCCGCGCATGGCCACCGCGCTCGAGATCATGACCGACGGCCCGCTCGGCGCGGCGGCGTTCAACAACGAGTTCGGCCGTCCCGCCCTGGCCGGCTACTTCCGCAGCTTCGAGCTGCCCACGGGTCGGCCGGGCCTGGTGCGCGCCTACGACAAGCC
>JANJTY010000662.1 GCA_024710865.1 Lysobacteraceae bacterium
GCGCTGGGCGTGTTCGCCTATGCCTCCGGCCACGCCGGCTTCTCGCAGTACCTGCTGATCCCGAGCATTCCCGGCGCCGGCGAACTGGTCGTCTTCTGTGCCGCCATCGGCGGTGCCGGACTGGGTTTCCTCTGGTTCAACGCGTATCCGGCGCAGGTGTTCATGGGCGACATCGGCGCGCTCGCGCTCGGCGCCGCGCTCGGCACCCTGGCGGTGATCGTTCGCCAGGAACTGGTGCTGGTGGTGATGGGCGGCATCTTCGTGATCGAGACCCTGTCGGTGATGGCGCAGGTCGCCAGCTTCAAGCTCACCGGCCGGCGCATCTTCCGCATGGCGCCCATCCACCACCACTTCGAGCTCAAGGGCTGGCCCGAGCCGCGCGTGATCGTGCGCTTCTGGATCATCAGCGTGGTGCTGGTGCTGATCGGTCTCGCGACCCTGAAGGTGCGCTGACATGTTCGTGCAGCGCGTCCGCCAAGCCCTCCGCCTCGACGAGATCGAGGGCCGCATCGACCCCGTCCTGCTGGCCGCGGCGCTGGCGCTGGCCAGTCTCGGCGTGGTGATGATCGCCTCCAGTTCGGTCGCGGTGGCGGACGGTTTCGGCGTAGGCCCCTTCCATTTTCTGATCAAGCACGGCGTGTTCCTCGCCGGCGGCGTGGTGCTGGCGGCGCTGCTGTGCCGCACCGAACTCAAGCTGCTGGAATCGCGCTCGCGCCTGCTGCTGATGCTGTGCTTCCTGCTGCTGGCGGCGGTGTTCCTGCCGGTACTGGGCAAGACGGTGAACGGGGCGCGGCGCTGGCTCGACTTCGGGGTGTCCACGTTCCAGGCGGTCGAGGCGGTCAAGCTGCTGCTGGTGGTTTGGCTGGCCAGCTACCTGGTGCGCTATCGCGAGTCCCTGCAGCGCAGCTGGTTCGGCGCGCTGAAGCCGATGGGAATCGCCGCGGGCATGGTGCTGCTGCTGTTGCTCCAGCCCGACTTCGGATCGGCCCTCTTGCTGCTGGCGATCACGGCCGGGATGCTCTGGGCCGGCGGCGTGCGCCTGCGCTACCTGGCGCTGCCGGCGCTGGCTGGACTGCCGCTGCTGGCGGTCGCGGCGATGAGCGAGTCCTACCGTATCCGTCGCCTGACCTCCTTCCTCGATCCCTGGGCCGATCCCTTCAAGGACGGCTTCCAGCTGACCCAGGCCCTCATTGCGGTCGGGCGCGGCGAGGGCATGGGCGTAGGCCTGGGCGCGAGCGTGCAGAAGCTGTTCTACCTGCCCGAGGCGCACACCGATTTCATCTTCGCGGTGATCGCCGAGGAGCTCGGCTTCGTCGGTGTGCTGGCGGTGATCGCGCTGTACGCCGTGCTGATCGGGCGGGCCTTCGCGATCGGCCTGCGCGCGGTCGATATCGGCCGTCACTTCGCCGCCAACTGCGCCTTCGGCGTGGGCCTGTGGATCGCCTTCCAGGCCTTTGTCTCGATGGGCGTGAACCTGGGCCTGCTGCCGACCAAAGGCCTGACCCTGCCGCTGATCTCCTCCGGTGGTTCCAGCACGTTGATGACCTGTGCCGCCATCGGGCTGCTGCTGCGGGTGAGCTACGAGACCGACCGCGCCATGCGCCAGGTCGCGCGCCTGCGCGGCGATGGCGTGCTGGCGCCCGAGGAGCTGCTGCACGAGGCCTCGCCGCCGCGCGCGCGCACCGAACCGGCATGGAGGAGCGCGGCATGAGCGGGCCTGTCCTGATCATGGCCGGCGGCACGGGCGGACACATCTTCCCTGGCCTTGCGCTGGCGCGCGCGCTGCGCGCGCGCTCGGTGCCGGTGCTGTGGCTGGGTTCGCAGCAGGGACTGGAGCAAACCCTGGTGCCGGAGGCCGGCTTCGAGCTGCGCAGCATCGCGGTGCAGGGCCTGCGCGGGCGCGGCGCGGTCTCGCTGCTGCTGGCGCCGCTGCGCCTGGCGCGTGCGCTGTGGCAGGCGATCGGCGTGCTGCGCGCAGCCAGGCCGCGGGCCGTGGTGTCGTTCGGCGGCTTTGCTGCCGGACCCGGTGGCCTGGCCGCGTGGCTGCTGCGACGGCCGCTGCTGGTGCATGAGCAGAATCGCATCCCCGGCCTGACCAACCGCACCCTGGCGCGACTGGCGCGGCGCGTGCTGTGCGGCTTCCCTGGCGCGCTGCCGAAGGGCGAGGCCGTGGGCAATCCGGTACGCGCCGAGATCGCCGCGCTGGCGCCGCCGGCGCAGCGCTTCGCCGGGCGCAGCGGTCCGCCGCGGCTGCTGGTGCTGGGCGGCAGCCAGGGCGCGCGTGCGCTCAACGCGGCCGTGCCGGAGGCGCTCGCGCGCTGCGGCGTGGCCTTCGAGGTGCGGCACCAGTGCGGACGCCGCCTCCAGGAAGCGGCCCAGGCCGCCTACGCCGCCGCCGGCCTGCCGGTTCAGGTCGAGCCGTTCATCGCCGACATGGCGCAAGCCTATGCCTGGGCCGACCTTGTGCTGGCGCGTGCCGGCGCCCTGACCCTGGCTGAACTGGCCGCGGCGGGGCTGCCCGCGATCCTGGTTCCCTATCCGCACGCGGTCGACGACCACCAGAGCGCGAACGCGCGTAGCTTCGTCGAGGCGGGTGCGGCGCGGATGCTGCCGGAGTCGCCGACGCTCGCGGCCGAGCTCGCCCTGCAGCTCGGCGAACTCGGGCGCGATGCGGCGCAGCGCCAGGCCATGGCCGAGGCCGCGCGCGCGCTCGCCCGGCCGGAAGCCGCCGAGCGCCTGGCCGAGATCGTGCTGCAGGAGGCGCGCGCATGATCCGCCGCTTCGCGTACGGAACCGATCCGGTGCTGGCCTTCCGCCGCGTCCACTTCGTCGGCATCGGCGGCGTCGGCATGAGCGGCATCGCCGAAGTGCTGTGCGTGCTGGGCTACACCGTGTCCGGCTCGGACATCGCCGAATCGGCAGCGACCCGGCGCCTGGCGGGGCTCGGGGCGCAGATCCATTTCGGCCACGACGCCGCCAATCTGGGCGAGGCGGACGCCGTCGTGGTATCCAGCGCCATCCGCAGCGACAACCCCGAGTACGTCGAAGCGCGCCGACGCCGGGTTCCGATCGTGCCGCGCGCCGAGATGCTGGCCGAGCTGATGCGCTTCCGCCGCGGCATCGCGGTGGCCGGCACGCACGGCAAGACCACCACCACCAGCCTGGTCGCCAGCGTGTTGTCCGAGGGTGGCCTCGATCCGACCTTCGTGATCGGCGGCCAGCTGCTCTCGGCCGGCGCCAACGCCCGCCTCGGAGGCGGCGAGTGGCTGGTGGCCGAGGCCGACGAGAGCGACGGCAGCTTCCTGCGCCTGAACCCGCTGATCGCCGTCGTGACCAACATCGACGCCGACCACCTGGAGAACTACGGTGGCGAATTCGGCCGCGTGCGCGCGGCCTTCTCCGAGTTCCTCCACCGTCTGCCCTTCTACGGGCTCGCCGTGCTCTGCGCCGACGACGCCGAGTGCGCCAAGCTGATCGAGGAAACCCCGCGCCACGTGCTGGCCTATGGCTTCAGCGAGACGGCGAACGTGCGCGCCACGGACGTGTCCCAGGCCGGCGCGCGCATGCATTTCCAGCTGCACCTGCCCGACAGCACGCCGCTGCCGGTGGTCTTGAACCTGCCCGGCCGCCACAACGTGCAGAACGCGCTGGCGGCAGCGGCGATCGGCTGGCAGTTGGGCGTCGCGCCCGAGCGCATCGCCAGCGCACTGGCGCAGTTCCGCGGCGTGGGGCGTCGCTTCAACCAGCTCGGCGAGCTCGACCTCGACGGCCGCCGCGTGCTGCTGGTCGACGACTACGGCCATCATCCGGCCGAGCTCGCGGCGATCTTCGCCGCGGCGCGCGGCGGCTGGCCGCAGCGGCGTCTGGTGGTGGGCTTCCAGCCGCACCGCTACAGCCGCACGCGGGACCTGCTCGACGACTTCGCCGCTGTGCTCTCGGAGGTCGACGCGCTGATCCTGACCGAGGTTTACCCCGCCGGCGAGGCGCCGATCGCCGGCGCCGACGGCAAAGCCCTGGCCCGCGCCATCCGCGCGCGCGGCCGCATCGATCCGGTGCTGGTGGCCTCGGCCGCCGACATCGGTGCCGTCCTGCCCGACCTGGCGCGGGATGGCGATCTACTCATCCTCGCGGGCGCCGGCGACATCGGCCGCGCCGCACAGGCGCTTGCCGCCACGTACGCAGGAGCATCGCCATGAAGCGGGTCCAGGATCCGGCCGCCTTCGGCCGCGTCGCCGTCGCGATGGGCGGCACCTCGGCCGAACGCGCCGTCTCGCTCGATTCCGGCGCCGGCGTGCTCGCCGCGCTGCGTTCGCTCGGCGTCGAGGCCTTCCCGGTGGACGGAATTCCCGCCCTGCTCGCGGCCGTCGCCGCCGGTCGGGTCGATCGGGTGTTCAACGTCCTGCACGGCCGTGGCGGCGAAGACGGTGTGCTGCAGGGCGCGCTGGATGCGCTCGGCGTGCCCTACACCGGCTCGGGCGTGCTCGGCTCTGCCCTGGCGATGGACAAGGTGCGAAGCAAGCAGGTCTGGCAGGCGCTCGGCCTGCCGACGCCTGCGTTCGTGCGCCTGACCCCGGGCGAGGACGTGCGCGCCGCGGTGAAGGCCCTCGGCCTGCCGGTGGTGGTCAAGCCCTCGCACGAGGGCTCGAGCGTCGGCATCACCCGCGTCTTCGCCGAAGGGCAGCTGGAGGAAGCGGTCGCGCTGGCGGCGCGCTACGACGGCGAGTTGTTGATCGAACGCCTGGTGCAGGGCGAGGAGTTCACCGTCGGCATCCTCGATGGCGAAGCCCTGCCCAGCATCCGCATCGTGCCGGCGGGCGAGTACTACGACTACCACGCCAAGTACGTCGCCGAGACAACCCAGTACCTGTGCCCCGGCCTTTCCGGCGAGCCCGAGGCCGCGATGCGGGCGCTGGCGGTGCTGGCCTTCGAGTCGGTCGGCGCCAGCGGCTGGGGTCGGGTCGACATCATGCGCGACGCGCACGGCCACGACTGGCTGCTGGAGGTGAACACCGCCCCCGGCATGACCAGCCATTCGCTCGTGCCCAAGGCGGCGCTGGCGGTCGGCATCGACTACCAGACCCTGTGCTGGCGCGTGCTGGAAGGGAGCGTGGACCGGGAGCCGCGGCGTTGAACGCGCTCGCACGCCTGCTCGCCTGGCTGATCGCGCTGGCCCTGGTGGTGCTGCCGGGGGTGGCCCTGCTCAAAGGCTGGCTGGCCTCCGAGCGCTGGCCGCTCTCGCGCCTGGTGGTCGCCGCCGAGTTCGAGCGCGTCTCCGCCGAGCAGGTGCGTTCAGCCCTTGCCGGCCATGCCGATGCGGGTTTCTTCGCGATCGACCTGGAAGCGGCACGCGCCAGCCTGGAGCGGCTGCCCTGGGTGCGCTCGGCCGAGGTGCGCAAGCGCTGGCCCGACACCCTGGAGATCGAGCTGGACGAGCACCGCGCCTTCGCGCGCTGGGGCGAGGACCGGCTGCTCTCCGAGCGCGGCGCCGTGTTCGCCGCGCCCGGCGGCGAATGGATGGAAGGCCTGCCGCAGCTGGCTGGCCCGGATGCGCGTCGGCACGACGTGGTCGAGACCTACCGCGCGGCCGCAAAGCGACTGCAGGGCACCGGCCTGCAGCTGAGCGCGCTGGCGCTGTCCGAGCGCGGCAGCTGGTCGCTGCGCACCGTCGACGGGTCGGAATGGCTGCTCGGTCGCGGCGACCCGCTGCTGCGCCTGGAGCGCTTCGTGCGCCTGCTGCCGGCCGTGCTGGCGGACGGCGGTGGCGAAATCGAGCGCGCCGACCTGCGCTACGCCAATGGCTTCGCGATCCGCTGGCGGCAGCCGGAGCCGCCACCACCGACGCCGCCGCAACCCGTGGAAACGACATGAACCGCAAGGGCGACAAATCCCTCATCGTCGGACTCGACATCGGCACCTCCAAGGTGGTGGCGCTGGTCGGCGAGTACAGCCCGGACGAGGGCATCGAGGTGATCGGCATCGGCTCGCATGCCTCGCACGGCATGCGCCGCGGGGTGGTGGTCGACATCGAATCCACCGTGCAGTCGATCCAGCGCGCGGTCGAGGAGGCCGAGATGATGGCCGGCTGCGAGATCCGCTCGGTCTACGCCTCGATCTCGGGCAGCCACACCCAGTGCCTGAACTCGCCGGGCATCGTGCCCACGCGCGAGCGCGAGGTCAGCCACGCCGACATGGAGCGCGTGCTGGAGGCGGCCAAGGCCGTCGCGATCCCGTCCGACCAGAAGATCCTGCACGCCATCCCGCAGGAGTACGTGCTGGACAACAGCCAGGAAGGCATCCGCAACCCGGTCGGCATGTCGGGCGTGCGGCTCGAAGTGCGCGCCCACCTCGTGGTCTGCGCGCAGTCCGCGGCGCAGAACATCAGCAAGTGCGTGAACCGCTGCGGGCTGCAGGTTGACGACCTGATCCTGGGCTCGCTCGCGGCCAGCAGCGCGGTGCTGACCAGCGACGAAAAGGAGCTGGGCGTGTGCCTGGTCGACATCGGCGCCGGCACCACCGACATGGCGGTGTTCGCGCAGGGCGCGGTGCGGCATACGGCTTCCCTGCCGATCGCCGGCGACCAGGTCACCAACGACATCGCCCACCTGCTGCGCACCCCGACCCCGCACGCGGAGGAGATCAAGGTGCGCTACGCCTGCGCCCTGGCCCAGCTGGCCACGGCGGAGGAAAGCATCCAGGTGCCC
>JANJTY010000697.1 GCA_024710865.1 Lysobacteraceae bacterium
GGCGCACCTGATCCTCGGTGCCGCGCAGCAGGATGTCGGACAGCGCCGCCTCGACCGCGTCGCGGATGCGGCGCGGGCGCTCCGAGCCCGATTCGGCCGTCGCGGCGCCGTCCTCATCGCCCTCGCCAGCCCCAGCCACACGAGCGCGGGCGCGCAGCTCGCGCAGGTGGGTCGGATCGACCTCCAGCGTGCCGGTGAAGGAACCGCCCAGCACCTTGTAGGCCGCGATCAGGGTGCGCAGGCGTTCGTTGATCTGGCGGTTCTCGCGCTGGCGGCGCTGCTGCACGGTCTGCATCAGCAGCAGGCGGATGCCGACGCCGATCAGGGTGATCAGGGCCAGGGCGGCGATCGTGACCAGCACGCCCTGCCAGGAACTCAAGTCGAGGAACCGCATCGGAAGCATCGCTCGTGGCTACCCGACGCAGGGTAGCGCGTCCGCGCCTGACATCGGACCACCGCGCGCGCAGGCGCGCAGCGGCGCAGGCGTCCGCGCCGTCGCGGCGCTCAGCCGGCAGGCGGACTGCCGCTGCGCAGCAGGTTGGCGCGACCGGTCGGCCAGGGCAGGCAGTTGGCCTGCGCGCCGGGCACCGCGTAGACCAGCACCTGGCGCACGCCGCTGACGCCGTCCTTGAGGTTCAGCACGATGTCGAGCGTGCCGTCGGCATCGGCATCGGCCAGGGTCGGCACCGACATGACGCCGCGGTCGGGCAGCGGCAGGGTGTGCAGGCGGTTGCCGAGCGCGTCGAGCACGAACAGCGCGCTCTTGCCGGCATCGGGCGAATAGCTGGCGAACACGATCTCGGGCCGGCCGTCGCCGGACAGGTCGCCGATCGCCACCCCCGCGCTCAGCACCCGCGCATCGCTGGTGTAGACGTGCTGCCAGAGCGGCTGGCGCGCGGCATCGACGGCGTGGATGCGGCCGTCGAAACCCGCGAACACGAACTCCGGGCCGGCGCGGGCCGGATCGAGATCGGCCACCGATACCTGGTTGGTCGCGCCGACCATGTTGGTGCCGTCGAAATCCCACAGGCCGGCGAGGAAATCGGGCGCGTGGTAGGGCTGCTCCCAGGCCGGCGGGCGGCTGCCGTCGGGGCGCAGCAGCCACAGCGCCACGCCGCGCTCGCGGTCGGTCTGCGCCGCGTTCTGCACCGAACCCAGGATGGCCAGCTCGGGCACGCCATCGCCATCCACGTCGGCGAAGGCCGGCGCGGCGTTGGTGAAGTGGCCCTGGTTGTCGGTCGCCTCGTCGTCGGCGTAGCCCTGCTGCGCGAGCCCGTAGTCGAGCATCGAGCGCACGCCGGAGATCTTGTCGCGGCCGTTGAAGATGGGGGCGGCGTCGAAGGCGCGGCCATCGCCGTCGTGCAGGCTGAGGTAGGCGTTGTCGTGGCCGGCGAAGACCTCCAGCGCGGCGTCGCCATCGACATTGCCCAGCGCCACGTTCTGGTCGAAGCCACCGGTCACGAAGCAGGTGCTGGTGCAGCCGGCGGCGCCGCTGCTGTTGGGTGGGAAGCCGGCCACCGGGCTGCCGTCGTGGTGCAGGGCGAACAGCAGGTCGCGCTGGCCGTTCGCCTCCAGCCGCTGGGTGGTGGCCACGACCAGCTCCAGATCGCCGTCGCCATCGATGTCGCCGGCCGCGATCGAGCGCAGCTCGTCGCGCCACTGGACCGGAAAATCCGGCAGCGCTTCGCCGGCGGCATTCCAGGCATGGATCTGTCCGCGTGCGGCCACCGCCACTTCGAGTCCCGGCTCGGCCGGCAGCAGGTCGGCCACGACCGGCGCTGCCCAGATGCGCCCGGTGACCACGCCGCGGAAGACGATGCTGCCGTCAGCGTGCCAGCCGATCACCTGGCCGTGGCGCGCGGCCAGGATCTCGGGCACGCCGTCGCCGTCCAGATCGGCCACCGCGGGCGAGCCCAGCCAGGATTCGTGGAAGCTGTCGTACAGGGTCGCGCGCAGCTGCGGCGCGGCGACGCTGGTGGCGCCGGGCGCGACCACGCTGCAGGCCGGCGCGCCGACGGCGGCGGACTCGAAGCCGTCAGCGAATACCTCGGGCGGCAGGGTACCGGCGCCGGCCGCGGCTGCCGCGAACGCGACAGGCAGGAACAGGACCTGGACAGGACGCATGGCAGCACTCCAGCGGCGCGTGGCCTCCAGCGTAACGCCGCGGCAGGCGGCAGCGCTAAGCCGCGGCGGTCACATCGGCCGGGGCGCGCGGCCAGCGCCACAGCAGCACGGCCCAGAACGGCAGCGCCGCGGCGAATACCGCGAACACCCCGGGCTGGGCGAACTCCCACAGCAGGTTGACCCAGGCGTGCAGGGTGGCCGCCACCAGCACCGCGCGGCTGCGGTCGGTGGCCTCGCCGATCAGGGCCGAGAGCAGGATGGTCATCGGCAGGTACCAGGCCAGGTAGACCGCCAGTTCGCCGGCGTCGCGCCCGGCGAACAGGTTGGTGAAGTGCCAGGCCGCCCACAGCAGGCCGATCAGGGTGTAGCGCGGCAGCCGCCCGAGCGGGCGCAGGGCATCCTGCAGGAAGCCGCGCCAACCCAGTTCCTCGCCCAGCATGTTGAGCAGGCCGATCACAGCCAGCACGCCCACCATGGCGTGCACGCGCCCGCCGAACTCGGGGCTGTCGAGCCCCACCGCGGCCAGCGCCGCCATCGGAACGGCATAGAACGCCAGGGCCCAGCGCCAGCGCTCCCCGCCAAGCGTCACGGTGCGCCGATGCGTCGCGCGGAACAGCCGCAGGCAGACCAGGGCGGCAATGCCCGGGCCCCACATCAGCAGCAGGTTCTTGAGCGGGTGCGGCAGGGCCAGGCCGCGCCAGAGCTCCGGCTGCATGTCGCGCAGCCAGAACCAGGGCCAGGACCAGGCGCAGGCCAGCACGAAGACGGTGAGCACGGCGCGCCAGTGCACGCCGGTGGAGGGAGCTGCAGCGTCGCGCATCGGCCGGGTCCGCTCGGGGAGGAGACGAGTGTCCCGGACCGCGTCCGGAGTCCGCCTGTGCCGGATGGCCCGGGCGG
>JANJTY010000040.1 GCA_024710865.1 Lysobacteraceae bacterium
CTGGGCCCACTGCCCCCCCGAGCGCTGGAACACGTACACCGCGCCGCGCAGATCGAACTGTTCCTCCTGGTCGAACGGCGCGCCGACGGCGAGTTCCATCCCGTCGGGTGACAGCGCCAGCGACAAGCCGAAGACCTGCGCTGCGTCCGGCACCGGAAAGGTCGAGGGCCTGAAGCGCTGCACCTGGGTGTAGGTCGCTGCCGGGGTGTTGCCTGAACGCTGGTATTCGTAGACGAAGCCCCGGGTGGAGAAGCCTCCTGCCACCAACTCCTCGGGTGCAGCGGCCAGCAGACGGTCACCGCGCAGCAGCACACGCAGGCCAAGCCTGCCGTTGGTGGCCGCGCCGTCGATGGCGCTGTGATACACCCAGGCCTCGAGGTTTCCGTCGTAGCGGAACAGCTGGACCTGCCCCTGGCTGCCGATTCCCGCCAGCGGGACACCGACCGCCAACCATCCCTGGTCCGCGGACAGGTGGAAGCCGAACCGGTCGCCCTGGGATACGGCGGCTCCGGGCTGCAGGGTTTGCGCCAGGCTGAAGTCGCCAGCGAGGTCGGGCAGGAAGACGAAGACTTCCCCGTGCGCCTCGGTGCCGTCGACGTCCCGGTTCGGCGCGCCGACCAGCAGCTGGCTGCCGACGAACTGGACGGTCTGGCCGAAGCCATCGCCCGCGGCCGGGACGGGCGCCTCGATGACATCGACCAGACTCAGTCCGTTGGCATCGTTCACGTAGATCCAGACCGCGCCCGGTTTCGCAAGCTCGGCGCTGCCCGGCGCTCCGACCGCGAGGAAGGTGCCGTTGGTGGCAAGGCTTTGACCGTAGAAGCGGGCGGGGGTCTGCCCCTCCTCGATGCCGAAGAGGATCGCTTCCGGGACCGGTTCCAGTGCCCGGCAGGGCGAGAACGGAGCTGACATGGCGAAAAAGGCAAGGGCGACACTGACGCTGCGGAGCATGGGAATGGCCCATCGGTGGAATGGCGCCATTGTTCCGACCCCACCCGTGTCCCACATCCCATGAACATGGCACGCCTGCGCGGTGCCACCGTGCTAGCGACCGCGAGGCTCGCGCGGTGGCGCGACGCCGGGCGATCGGTGTGCGCCCTGGACGAGCCTCTGCGCGAAGCGGGCTTCGCTCGCACGCGCGCACGCCATGACGGGGGCATGCGGGGACCGATCGAATCTTCCTCGGCGGCACCGACCGCTCGACCGGCGCACGCTAAAGGTCGATCAATCCATCCCGAAGGGCGTTGAACACGGCCTCCGAGCGCGAGTTGGCGGCGAGCTTCGGGTAGAGGCTGCGTACGTGGTGCGCCACCGTGCTGGCGCCGATGCCCAAGGCCTCGGCGGTTTCGCGGTAGGACAGCCCGCGAGCGAGCAGTTCCAGAACCTCGCGCTCCCGCGGCGTCAGCGGCTCGACGCGCGTCGCGGCCGTCCGCAGTGGCGCGGATTCACGCCGCTCGCTTCGCCGCAGGCGCTTGAGCAGGAAACCGGCCACGGCCGCCGAGATCGGCGATTCTCCCTGCAGGACGCCCTGCAGGGCCTCGACCAGTTGTTCGGCGCTGCAGTCCTTGAGGGCGTAGCCGTCCACCCCGGCCTCGATCGCCTCGATCACGTGCGACTCGTCGTCGAACACGGTGAAGGCCACGATCCGCGCGCGCGGCGCCGCGGAGCGCGCCGCAGGGATCAGGTCCGTGCCCCGCCCGTCGGGCAAGCCAAGATCGAGCAGCAGGACGTCGAAGGCGAGACCCAGTCGCGCGCGGGCCTCACGCAGGCTGGCGGCATGCCAGGCCAGCGAGAACCCCGGACGCGACCCCAGCACGCCGGCGAGGCGCTCGACCACCGTCAGATCATCTTCGAGCAGTGCGATCCGGGAGGGCATCTTTCGCCTGGGCCGTGAACCCGCAGCCAGGTGCGGGGCTGGGGGCAAGGATGCCTCAAACCGGCGTCGCCGTATCCATCGGTCGCGCCTGGTCTGCGCGCACCGGCGCGAGCCGCAGGCGGATCTCGGTGCCCGTGGCGTCCGAGCGAACCTCCAGGTCGGCACCGATGGCCTCGGCCCTCTGCCGCATGTTGGAGAGCCCGCGACCAGGCGCGGCGGCGGACGACACACCGCCGCCGTTGTCGCGCAGGGCGATCAGGACGCGTCCGCTGTCCGGTTCGGTCGCCGCACCAAGCCGGATCGACGTGGCTTTTCCATGCCGCAGGGCGTTGCTGACCGACTCCTGCAGGATGCGCAGCACCTGCAGCGTGACCCGTGCACCGACCCTGTCGGACGCGTCCTCCAGGGCGTACTCCGACGTGATCTGACAGCCGCCCGCCTGCTGCCTGAGGCGACGCTCGAACCCGACCAGGGCGTCGTGCAGGCCGTCCTCGGCGCTGTCGAGCGCATCGACGATCAGGCGCAGGTCGCCCAGGCTGTCCTCCAACGCGGCGGCCAGCGCATCGGCGTCCACTGGCTGGCTCCGCACCTGCGCCTGCAGGCGGACGAGCTGTCCCCCGACGCCATCGTGGATGTCACGCACGATACGACCGCGCTCCTCCAGCACCGCACTGCGGCGGAGGATCTCGTTCCGTTCCGCGAAGCTGGCGGCCAGCTGGATCTCGCGTTCCGCCAGGGCCTGGGCAAGCACGCGATTGGCGTCGAGGACCGTGCGTCGTGCCTCCGCCGCCTCGCGCGCCAGGGCAAGGACGATCGACAGCCCGAGCACGGCTCCGATCAAGGGCGACCAGGGCAGGCTCAAGGGAAGCCCTGCGTCGAACGGCGAATGCAGGTCGTACAGGCTGCCCAGCCGGTCCATCGCAAGGGCGCTGATGCACAGCGCAAGCAGGCTGCGTTCGAACCAGCGGGCCCCGCGATCCCGCGCCACGCCCGCGGCCAGAAGCGCCAGGGCCACGAGCACGCTGAGAATGACCAGCCAGTAGGCGCTGTGCATGAGCAGGAACAGCCAGGCGCGCGGGTTCTCATCGCGCGCCGCGATCAGGAATCCGAGCGCGAACACCGAGGCGAGGGCGGCCAGCGCAGGAGCAAACCAGCGGCTCCTCAGCGGTCCGGGGCCGGCGTCGAACCAGACGTACAGCGCGATGGCGACCGCGGTCAGCAGGTTGATCGCACACCAGACCGCGATCCACCCGAACAGGCTCAACGCCAGAGGCGGATTGAAGGTGAGGAACCAGGTCGAGACCGCACAGCACCCCAGCAGGAGCATCAAGGCCCGGATGCGCGGCCGGTCCACCGGGGGCCAGTTCACCGCCAGGCACAGGAGCAGGGTGAACAGCAGCACGCCGACGCCCACCAGGGGCAGGTCGGTGACGAGCAGCGTCTTCCAACGGAACGACTCGGCCAGCGCATCACGCGGTCCGATGGCGAATTCGGACAACGCGCTGTCGAATCCAACCAGTTCCTTCTCGACCTCCAGCAGGTTGGTTCCTGGCCTGAGCGCGCCGGCCGGCAACTCGTAGAGTCCCGGCTCCGAGGTGAGGAGGCCCTCGAGGCGAGGCAGGGGCGCGCTCGTCTGCAGAACCTGTGCGTTCAAGCGAACCTGTACGACCTGTTCCCGAATGGCCAGGTAGAGGGCGAGAGGCTGTCCGGGATCCTGCACCTCGAACGGGACACGAAAGCGGATGCGGGCGGTCTCGTCGGACCTGGCCGCCGAGACCGGGAAACCGTCCAGCCCATCGCGGCGGGCCCACGCTGGTCCCGGCTGCGCAAGCTGCCCAGCCGCATCCAGCAGCTCATAGGCCACCTCGCTGCGGCCGTCCATGAGCGGCGTTCGCGCGACCCGCTCAGCGGCGTGCACGAGGAGCCAGAACAGCGCTTGCCACAGAAGCAGCAGACCCAGGGCCGCCGCGGTCCTGCCCCACGCGGGACGGGCGCGGCTTGGATGCTCCACGGTCGCTTGCATGCGCGCCATCGTTGCGAGACCCGGGGTCCTTTGGCGCGCCAGCGTATCAGCGATCCGCACCGCCACTGCCTACCCAGCCGCGGCCGCGAAGTCACACCTTCCGGAACGCAGGCAGGTGGGTAAGCGTGCCTACCGGCTCAACCGAGAGGGGGGCGATACGCCGGGATTCGGGATGGGGAAAGAGCCGTGATTGGTGATTCGTGATTCGTGAGAGCGGGGGCTCGGAGATCCTTGCCGTCAGCTCTGTCCTGAAGCGCCTGGACACGGGATGGACGGCAGCGCGCAATGCGCCCGGACACGGGAGCGAAGCGCGCTCCTGCGAATCCCGAATCCCGAATCCCGAATCCCCGCTTCCTCACCAATTCCCCACATCCGCATTCACCCCTTCCCCGCCCGGTTGGGCGTCGGCGCCGAGCGACCAGACGTCGATGCCGGCGCTGTTGTTGCGGCCGGGATTGAGGTAGCGATACTCGCCGCCCCAGGGATCCTTGGGCAGGCGGTCGATGTAGCCGCCGGTCTTCCAGTTCGGCGCCTCGGGGCGACCGCTGGGCTTGCGCACCAGCGCATCCAGGCCCTGGTCGGTGCTGGGGTAGCTGAAGTTGTCGAGGCGGTAAAGGTTGAGCGCGGCGACCAGGGCCTGCACGTCCTGCTGCGCGCGCACCACGCGGGCCTCGTCCGGCTTGTCCATGAAGCGCGGCACCACGATGGTCGCAAGGATGCCCAGGATCACCACCACGACCAGGATCTCGATCAGGGTGAAGCCGCGCGCGCGGCGGTGGACAGGGCGGAACGGGCTGCACATCATGGGCGGCTTTCACAGAGGTCGGAAACCGCAGCGATGGTAGCAAACGCCGCCCATCCCGAAGCCGGCAACGCGCACTGGCGCGGGCGCGACCTCGACGCGCTCTGGCATCCCTGCAGCCAGATGCGCGAGCACCTCGAAGGCGCGCCGCTGATCCCGATCCGGCGCGGCCAGGGCGCCTGGCTG
>JANJTY010000139.1 GCA_024710865.1 Lysobacteraceae bacterium
CGCACCCGTGCCGACGTGCAGCCGGCCCGGCCCAGCAGCCGCGTCAGGCACGATGCGCGGCGGCGCCGCGCGCTCGAGGGCGACCTCGACGCCATCGCGTTGCGCTGCCTGCGCTTCGATCCGGCCCGGCGCTACCGCAGCGCCGCCGAACTGCGCGAGGACCTGGAGAACCACCTGCAGCACCGGCCGGTGCGGGCTCGGCGCCAGACCCGCGCCTACCTGCTCAAGGGCTTCGTGCTGAGGCATCGCCTGGGCGTGACACTGGGCGCCGCGGCGATCATGCTGCTGATCGGCGCCGCGGTCGCGGCCCTGGCCGTCGCCCAGCGCTCGCGCGAGTACGCGCTCAGCACCGAGCGCCTGCTCGACACCCTGGGCGAGATCCTCGCCCCGGCCAACCCCTATGCGCCATCGCCCAGCCGCACGACGGTCGCCGAGGCCGTGCGCCGCGCCGCCGACCGCTTCCTGGGTGACGATCTGGACGATCCCGCCTTCCAGGCCCAGGTGCTGCTGCGCCTGGCCGACATGCTCACGGTGGCCGAGCAGCACGCCGACGTTCTCACGCTCGCGGAGCGGGCTGTGCTGCTCGCGGCCCAGCACCGCCTGCCGGCCGCGATCGCGGCGCAGGCCGAGGTGCGCCGCATCGACGCGCTCTACCTGCTGGGCCGCTACGACGACGTGCTGGCGAGTGCGGCGGCGCTGGCGCCGGATACGCCCGAGGCCGAGGGCCAGCGCATCGCGCTGCGGGTCGCGGGCGTGCATGCACAGAAGGGCAGTTACCGCGAGGCGATTGCCGTGCTCGAGCCCGTGGTGGCGTCGTTCGCCTTGGCCGATCCGATATTCCGCAGCGACGCGATCGGCGCGCTGGCGGTCGCGCACGGCTCGCTGGGCGACTACCAGCGCGCGCTCGACATGCTCACCGGCGCGCTCGCGCTGCTCGACGCGGACGACATCGAGCAGCTGCCCGCCGTGCTGCGCCGGCGCACCGAGATCGCGACGGCGAAAGGCCGCCTGCTGCGCATGGCGGAGGCGGCGGCGGAGTTCGAGGACATGCTGGCCATGGTGCGCACGCGCCTGGGCGATGCCCATCCCATGACCGCCAAGACCGCGATGCACACCTCGATCTGGCAGCAGAACGACGAGCGCTTCGAGGATGCCTTCCAGGTGTTCGCAGGCCTGCCCGAGGATGCCATCGCCGAGGAGCCGATCCGGCGCGCCCACTACCTGGTGGCCAAGGCCTCGGCCGCGCTGTTCGCGGGACACGCGGACCAGGTCATGGCGCCCCTGCTGGAGGGCGTCGAACTGGCCCAGGCCACGCTGGGCGAGGACGCTGCCCGCCTCGGCTACTTCGCCCAGCAGCTGGCCTGGATGATGTTCGAGTTCGGTGAGTGGGAGCTGGCCGCCGCCGCGGCGGAGAAGGGCCATGCCCTGAGCCAGGGACGGCGGCTGATCAACGGGCTGATCCTGCAGCTGCTGGCCGAACGCGGCATGGAGATCCCGGGTTGGCCCGATGCCGGCTTCGAGGCCTCGATCCAGAACGAGTGCCACGAGTTTCACTACCGCGTGCTGCGCGCCGTGCTGACCGAAACCGGGCTGCCGCAGGATCCGATTCCCTCGACCTGCCTGCCGCACGAGCGCGCGCGCATGCTCGGGCTGGGGCTGTCCGCCGGCGACACCCCGCGCCCGGCGCGGGCGCAGCCGATGCGCAGCCCGCTGGTGCTGCGCTGGCGGGTGGCGCAGGGTCAGGAGCCCGCGCTCGCACTGCCGGCGCTGGACGAAACGGTGCGGGTGCGCGTGCTGGACGCGATCAACCGGCTGTAGCGGCCCGATCCGCGTCCGATCCGGCGCCGCGCGAGAGCGGAAAGCGGCCGGACGCTGTCGCGTCGGCGCGGCGCTGCGGTTCTCCCTGGCCCCGGCCTCCCTGCTCGGAAGCGGTTCTCACGCAATGCCCATTGTCGGCTCTGCCGGGGCGGGCATAGACTCGGCGGAGCAGCGCACGGGGGAACGTGATCTGCCGGCATCCGCCACACGACGGCCCTTCTGGCGTCGATCAGTTCAACGCGCCAATCATCAAGGGGTCACCGTATGCGTTTTGGGGTCAGTCTGGGCCTTGCGGCCTCGCTTTGCCTATCCGTGTCCAGCGTGTGTGTCGCGGACGAGGTCTCCGACTATTTCGATATCCGCGTTTCCGGTGACAAGCAGGATCAGATCCAGGTCCAGCGGCTTCGTGCCGACAGCCCCCGCGCCCTGTCGCGCGCCGCGCGCGACCGGCAGCAGTTTGGTGTCGCCGAGCGGCGCATGGCGGGCGAGGGCGGACGGGTGCTCAATCGCTCGGCCGAAACCGGTGCGGCGGAGGTGCTGGCGCCGGCGCCCGGCGGGCGCGTGATCGGTCGCGCCGCGGGCGGCGATCGCGAAGCGGTGGCGCGCGCCTTCCTGCAACAGAATGCTGAAGTGTTCGGCCTGGCGCCGAGCGAGGCAGCCGATCTGGTCACCGATGCGTCCTATGCGAATCCTTCCGGCAACCTGGAGTGGGTTCGCCTCGCGCAGCGGGTGAACGGTCTGCCGGTGTTCCGCGGCGAAGTGACCGTGGCCCTGACCCCGCGCGGGGAAGTCGTGCGCGCCGTGGGCCAGCTGGCGCCCTGGGTGGTCGCCGAGGAGGCCCTGACCCAGCCCGCGATGGACCCGGCCGAGGCGGTGCGGCACGAGGCTGCCCGGGTCGGACTCGAACTCGAAGCGGCGGACGTACGAGTCAGCGCCAGCTCCGAACAGGGGCGCGTGCATTCCGTGGCTGCGGGTCAGGGCAACCCGGACGTCCGGGTGGAACTGCTCTACTTCCCGCTCGGCGATGGCCCGCTTGAGCTGGCCTGGTCGATGGTCCTGGATGCGCCGCCGAACGCCTACTACAGCATCGTCAGCGCGATCGACGGCACCGTCCTGTTCCGCAAGAACATCGTCGACCACGTGGCCTACACCTATCGCGCCTACACCGGCGACAGTCCGGCGCCGTTTTCGCCCGGTCCGACCGATCCGACCCTGGGCGCGCAGGCGCCACGTGTGTTTTCTTCGCTCCTGAGCGTCGAGAGCCAGGTGCAGACCGACGATCCGGCCAACCATCCGTGGTTGCCGGACGGCGCGACGGTCACCGATGGCAACAACGTCCAGGCAGGCCTCGACATCGACGGCATCAACGGCGTCGATGCGCCACTGGGCATCAGCGCCGCGTTGACCTTCGACTACGCCTCGAACCCGCCGCCGGGCGACCCGGCACCGGGCGATGCGGTGAACAGCGTCGCGAGCCGGAACGCCGCGATCGTCAATCTCTTCTACGGGTCCAATCGCTTCCGCGACCTGACCTGGGACCTCGGCTTCACCGAGCCGGCGCGCAACTTCCAAAACGAC
>JANJTY010000011.1 GCA_024710865.1 Lysobacteraceae bacterium
TAGAGGAAGGCGCGGAAGGAACCGCGCAGCGGGTCGGCGCGCTCGGCCAGGCGCTGCTGCAGGAAGTGCAGGAAGAAGGCCTGGGTCTCGTCCTCGGCCCGGGCCGGATCGCCGTGGCGGCGGAAGTAGGCCAGCATCACCGGGCGGTAGGCGGCGCAGAGCTCACCCAGCGCATCGCGCGCGCCATCGCCCTCGCCGCGCGCGGCGAGGACAAGGCTCCAGCGCGTGGTATGGCTCATGCGCGCCGCCGGACCCGGGTCTCAGGCCCCGGTCGGGAAGCGCGCCTCGACCTCGGTCCGCGTCGGCATGGCCGCGGCCGCGCCCTCGCGCTGCACGCTCAGGGCCGCGAAGCGCGCTGCG
Organism: Lysobacteraceae bacterium; assembly: GCA_024710865.1. GTDB lineage: Bacteria > Pseudomonadota > Gammaproteobacteria > Xanthomonadales > Xanthomonadaceae > JANJTY01. The sequence continues at coordinate 361 of JANJTY010000011.1, forward strand.
TACGCGACGGCGTCGCGCAGCACCGTGGTGCCGCCGGCCCAGGCCGCGCAGAGCGCGCCGTTGAAGGCATCGCCGGCGCCGGTGCTGTCGCGCGCCTCGACCCGCGGTGCGGCGAAGCGGTAGTGCGGCTCCGAGTCGCCCAGGCTGCCGGGAGACGGGTGCGAGACGAAGCCGCCCGCCGCGCCGAGGGTGATCAGCACCGACCCGGTCGGGTGCAGGCGGCGGCAGAGGTCGTGCAGGGCGGCGTCCTCGGCATCGGCCACCACTTCGGGATCGAGTTCTTCCTCCAGGTGACGCTCGACCAGGGCCGCGAACTCGGTTTCGTTCGGCGTGAGCAGGGCGGCGTCGGCGAGCAGTCCCGGCGTCGTCGGCGCATCGGCCGGCGCGGGATTGAGCACGGTCAGCAGGCCGGCGCCGCGGGCGATGCGCAGCGCGGCCAGCACCGCCTCCGGCGCGACCTCGAGCTGGGCCAGCAGCACGCGCGCCTCGCGCAGGCTGTCGGCCTGGGCTTCGATCCAGGCCGGCGAGAGCGCCGCATTGGCGCCCGGCGCGACCACGATCAGATTGCGGCCGGTGGCATCGACGTAGATGCCGGCGCTGCCGCTGGGCAGCTCCGGGTGGATCTCGGCGGCGAGCGCGATGCCGTCTTCCCGCGCCAGCCTGCGCGCGAGATCGGCGGCTGCGTCCTCGCCCAAGGCGGTCACGAAAGCGGTGGGCACTCCGCTTCGCGCCGCCGCCACGGCCTGGTTGAAGCCCTTGCCGCCGGGGCCGCTGGCGTAGCGGCCCAGGCGCGTCTCGCCCACCACGGGATGGCGCTCGACCGTCCAGACCTGGTCGAGGTTGAAGGAACCGACGACGACGACATGCATGGTCGATGCCCTCCGCGAGCGGGTGGTCGGATCAGAGGCTGGTCAAAACGCCCGCGATGGTCGCGGTCATGAAGGTGGCGAGCGAGCCGCCCAGCACGGCCTTGAGGCCGAACTTGGCGAGGTCGGCGCGGCGCTCGGGCGCGATGCCGCCGATGCCGCCGATCTGGATCGCGATCGAGCTGAAGTTGGCGAAGCCGCAGAGCGCGTAGGTCGCGATCAGGCGGCCCTTGTCGGAGAGCCCGCCCTGCACTTCGGCCAACTGCAGGTAGGCCACGAACTCGTTCAGCACCACCTTGGTGCCGACCAGGCCGCCGACCGTCACCGCGTCGGCCCAGGGCACGCCGATCAGCCAGACCACCGGCGCGAGGACGAAGCCGAGGATGGTGGACAGGTTGAGCGGACGGCCGAGCGTCTCGTTCAGGCCGGTGACCTCGCCCAGCCAGGCGATGGGCGCGTCGACCAGGGCGATCAGGGCGATGAAGGCGAGCAGCATGGCGCCGACGTTGAGCGCGAGCCGCAGGCCGTCGGCCGCGCCGGCGGCGGCGGCGTCGATCACGTTGGCGGTGGTCTTCTCGACCTCCATCCGCACCGTGCCGAGGGTGAGCGGGGTGCCGACCTCGGGGCAGAGGATCTTGGCGATCACCAGGGTCGCCGGCGCGGCCATGATCGATGCCGTGATCAGGTGCTTGGCGTACTCGGCCTGCAGATCGGTGTCGGTGCCGCCCAGCATCATCACGTAGGCGCCCAGCACGCCGCCCGCGATCGTGGCCATGCCGCCCACCATCAGGGTGAGCAGTTCGGAGCGGGTCATGCCGAGGATGTAGGGCTTGACCACCAGCGGCGCCTCGGTCTGGCCGATGAAGGCATTGGCGCAGACCGAGAGCGTCTCGGCGCCGGAGACCTTCATCACCTTGGTGATGACCCAGGCCATGCCTTTCACGATCGCCTGCATCACGCCGAGGTGGTAGAGCACGCTCATGAAGGCGGCGAAGAAGATGATCGTCGGCAGCACCTGGAAGGCGAAGATGAAGCCGTACTTGTCGGGTTTGGCGAAGTCGCCAAAGATGAAGCCGGCGCCCTGCGTGGTGAAGCCGAGCAGCTTGACGAAGCCCTCGCTCAGCGCGCCGAACAGGCCGGCGCCCCAGGGCGTGAGCAGGACGAACACCGCGAACACGAGCTGCAGACCGACGCCGGTCGCGACCAGGCGCCAGTCGACCGCGCGGCGGTTCTCGGAAAAGGCCCAGGCGATGGCCAGCAGGCTGGCAAGGCCGATCAGGCCGAAGACGATGCTCACGGTGGTCCCGCTCCCCAGCGAAATGATCGGGCGAGCGTAGGGGAGCGTTGCGGAGGCCGCAAGGGCGA
>JANJTY010000179.1 GCA_024710865.1 Lysobacteraceae bacterium
GCGACCATCGACCGCCTGAAGGCGCTCGGGGCGAACGTCCTGCGCCATCATCCGGCCCAGCCCGACCGCGCCTTCTTCGAGGCCATCGCCGAGATCGATGCCGGAAGCCTCGCCGCGCTGGCGGGCGAAGCCGAAGTGCTCTGGATCGGTTACTCGCATCCGACCCCGATGCTGGACGATGAAATGGCGGCGCAGATCGTGGCCGGCAACCATCCCGGCGGCACGCCGGTCACGGGGTACAACACCTACCTCACCGGCCTGGGCTATGACGGCAGCGGCGTGCGCTGGGCCGTGGTCGATACCGGCGTGGACTATGACCATCCCGATCTCGGCCCCAGCATCGTCGCCGGCGCCGACTTTCCCGGCGCCTGCAGCACGGCGGGCGAGCCCGGCAACGACTGCCCCGGCGGCGGACACGGCACCCACGTGGCCGGCATCATCGGCGGCACCGCCGCGGGCGGCTTCACCGACGCCGGCGGCTTCCTCTACGGCCTCGGCGTGGCGCCGGGCTACGGCATCGTGGCGATGAACTCCCTGATGGGCTCGACCTGGCCGCCGGCCGGCGGCTGGCAGGAGCACAGCCGCGTCGCGCTGTCCCTGGGCGCGGTCGGCACCAACAATTCCTGGCACACCGGCGAGGGCACTGCGCACGGCTACCAGGCTTCCGAGCGCACCCACGACCAGATGGTGCTGGACGGCGATTTCACCACGCCCGCGCCCGAGCCCATCATCTGGGTGTTCTCGGCCGGCAACTCGGGTCCCGGCGCCTCGACCCTGACCGCGCCGAAGGAAGCCAAGAACGTCATCACGGTGGGATCCAGCCTCAACTTCCGCGCCGGCAGCATCGACAGCATGTCGAGCTTCTCCAGCCGCGGCCCCGCGGTCGACGGACGCATCCTGCCCACGGTGGCGGCACCGGGCGACACCATCGCCTCCAGCCGCAACGACGATGGCGGCAACTGCTCGACCGCGATCGCCGGAACCAGCAACCTGTACGCCTTCTGCTCCGGCACCAGCATGGCCGCACCGCAGGTTTCCGGCGTGCTGGCCGTGGCGACCGAGTGGTGGCGCGACATCAACGCCGGCGCCAATCCCAGCCCGGCCATGGCCAAGGCCCTGCTGGTCAACTCCGCGGTCGACATGGGCGCCGCCGATCGCCCGAACAACAGCGAAGGCTGGGGCCGGGTCAGCCTGGAGCGGCTGATCGTGCCCACCCAGCCGCGCGTCTACATCGACCAGAGCGAGGTGCTCGCCAACACCGGTGAGGCCTTCACCCTGACCGTCGCCCCCGCCGATCCCGGCGAGCCGGTCGAGATTTCCCTGGCCTGGTCGGACGCGCCGGGCGCGATCGGCGCCAACCCGGCCCTGGTCAACAACCTCGACCTGGTGGTGGACGACGGCGGAACGCCCTACTTCGGCAATGTCTTCAGCGCCGGCTGGTCGGCGACCGGCGGCGTGCGCGACACGCGTGCCAACCTGGAGAACGTCTTCATCCAGTCGCCCTCGGGCGGCGCCATCGAGATCAGCATCGAGGCCACCAACATCGCGGGCGACGGCGTGCCCAACAACGGCGATGCGACCGACCAGAACTTCGCCCTGGTCTGCACCAACTGCATCCAGGACCCGGACTACAGCCTCCAGCTCGACCCGACCAGCATCTCGGTCTGTGCGCCGGACGAGGCCACGGTCGATGTCGCGGTCGGTTCGCTGCTGGGCTACACCGACGACGTTTCGCTGTCGACCTCGTCCGTGCCGGCCGGCCTCAGCACGGCCTTCGGCAGCGCACTCCTGACCCCGCCCGATGCCACCACGCTGACGCTGGGCAACACGGCCGGCGTCGCGCCGGGCAGCTACACGCTGCAGGTCGACGCCAGCTCGACCTCGGGCAACAAGGCGCGCAGCCTCGGCCTCGACCTGTTCGACGCTGCTCCGGCCGCACCGGTGCTGTCGGCGCCCGCGCCGGGCGCGACCGACGTGCCGACCTCGCCGGTGCTGAGCTGGGCGGGCGCGGCCCAGGCAGCCAGCTACACGGTCGAGGTCGCCACCGATGCCGCGTTCGCCGACATCGTCTACAGCGCGGTCGAAACCGGCACTTCGCACGCCGTTGCCGCCACGCTGGCACCGGGCACCGAGCACTTCTGGCGCGTCCGCGGCGACAACACCTGCGGCACGGGTCTCGATTCGGCCGTTTCGAGCTTCACCACCGCCATGGTGATCTGCACCAGCCCGGCGGTCGCGATCCCGGACAACAATCCGGCGGGCGTCAGCAGCGAAATCACCATCGCAGCGGGCGGCACCGTGCTCGATCTGGACGTCTCGATCGAAGCCACCCACACCTGGGTTGGCGACCTCATCTTCACCCTGACCCACGTCGAATCCGGCACCACGCGCGCCCTGATCGACCGCCCCGGCTTCACCGGCAGCGGTTTTGGTTGTTCCAGCGACAATGTCGACGCGACCTTGGACGACGAAGGCACCGGCGGCCCGGTGGAGGCCGCATGCCCGCCGACCGGTGCCCAGGCCTATGTCCCCAACCAATCGCTGTCGGCCTTCGATGGCGAGTCGCTCGCAGGCACGTGGCGTCTGACCGCCAGCGACTCCGCCGGCAGCGACATCGGCACCCTGCAATCCTGGTGCCTGCTGCCGGTGACCGGAATGCCCAATGCGGCACCGGTGGTCGACAACCAGGCTTTCGGCGTCGACGAGAACAGCGCCGTCGGCAGCGCGGTCGGAACGGTGGTGGCCACGGACGCGGACCCCGACGACGTGCTGAGCTACAGCGTCACCGGCGGCAGCGGCCAGGCCGCGTTCGCGCTGGATTCCAACACTGGCGAAATCACCGTGACCGACAGCGCCGCGCTGGACTTCGAAGCCACGCCGTCGTTCACCCTGCAGGTCAGCGTCAGCGACGGCGAGGAGAGCGACACGGCCACGATCACGATCGACCTCAACGACGTGAACGAGGCGCCGTCCGTCGAGAACCAGGGCTTCGCAATCGACGAGAACAGCGCCAATGGCAGCGTCGTGGGCAGCATCGCGGCGACCGACCCGGATGCCGGCGCCACGCTGGGCTTCAGCGTGACCGGCGGCAGCGGCCAGACCGCGTTCGCGGTGGATCCGTCCAGCGGTGAGATCACGGTGGCCGATGCCGCCCAGCTCGACTTCGAGGCCTCGCCCTCGCTCAGCCTGGAGGTGAGCGTGAGCGACGGCGAGTTCAGCGATGCGGCGACGGTGCAGATCGATCTCAACGACGTGAACGAGGCCCCGAGTGCCGACACCCTGGCCGACCAGGCCGGCGTCGAAGGCGAGGCCTTCGCGTTCGACGCCTCGGGCGCCTTCGTCGAGCCGGATGGCGACACCCTCGCCTTCAGCGCGACCGGTCTGCCGGCCTCGCTCTCGATCGACCCGGCAACGGGCCTGATCAGCGGCGTGCCCCTGGTCGGCGACGCTGGCACCTATGCCGTTCTGGTTACCGTCAGCGACGGCGACCTGAGCGCCGAGGTGGGCTTCGAGCTGGTCATCCTGCCGATCGGCGAAGCCATCTTCGCGCACGGCTTCGAAGACTGATCCGTGCCGCAGGTGTAACCGCAACGGCCGCCCGCAGGGGCGGCCGTTGTCGTTTTGGCGGCGCGGGCAGGGCGCCGGCCGCCGTGTTCGCCGTGTGTCGCGGCGCACGCCCGCCGCTCACAGCCGCCCGGACGGTCCGCGTGAAGCCGCTATAATGGCCGGCTTGCGCGGGCCCTCGCCCGCGGACACCCGCCACGGAGCCCGCATGAGCATCGAACAGCTGGAAGAAACCGCCCACGCCATGGTCGCGCCCGGCAAGGGCATCATCGCCATCGACGAATCCACCACCACCATCGGCAAGCGCTTCGCCGCGGTCGGCGTGGACTCGACCGAAGAGAACCGCCGCGCCTACCGCGAGATGCTGCTGACCACGCCGAAGCTGGGCGAGCACATCTCCGGCGCCATCCTGTACGACGAGACCCTGCGCCAGAAGACCAAGGCCGGCGTGTCCTTCGTCGAGGTGATGAAGAAGGCCGGCGTCATCCCCGGCATCAAGGTCGACAAGGGCACCCAGCCGCTGGCCGGCTTCCCCGGCGAGGTCATCACCGAGGGCCTCGACGGCCTGCGCGACCGCCTCAAGGAGTACTACGCCCTGGGCGCGCGCTTCGCCAAGTGGCGCGCAGTGATCTCGATCGGCGAGGACACCCCGTCCGGCACCTGCATCGAGTCCAACAGCCACGCCCTGGCCCGCTACGCCGCGCTCTGCCAGGAGCAGGGCCTGGTGCCGATGGTCGAGCCCGAGGTGCTGATGGACGGCGAGCACGACATCGAGGTCTGCTACGACGTGACCGAGGTCGTGCTGCGCTCGCTGTTCGGCGCCCTTTACGAGCACAACGTCATGCTCGAGGGCACCATCCTCAAGGCGTCCATGGTGCTGCCCGGCAAGGACTGCCCGGAGCAGGCCAGCGTCGAGGAAGTCGCCGCCGCCACGGTGCGCTGCCTCAAGGCCGCGGTGCCGGCCAGCCTGCCCGGCATCGTGTTCCTGTCTGGCGGCCAGAGCGACGCGGCCGCCACCGCGCACCTCAACGCCATGAACCAGATGGGCGCGCATCCCTGGCCGCTGTCCTTCTCCTACGGCCGCGCCATGCAGTCGGCCGCGCTCAAGCTGTGGGCCAAGGATCCGGTCGGCAAGCTCGGCGAGGCGCAGACCACGGTCGCGGCGCGCGCGCGCGACAACGGCCTGGCCGCGCGGGGCCAGTGGAAGGGCTGATCGCCCTGTCCTGATCGCGGTTTCGGAAACGCCGGCCTCGCGCCGGCGTTTTCGTCTGCGCGCGTCGCGCTCAGCCGCCGAGTCGCTCGACCGGCACGCCGCCGTCGATGTAGGCAACCTCGAAGCCGCGCTCGCGCAGCAGGAACGTGGCCGAAGCGCTGCGCCGGCCGGTGTCGCAGAAAGCCACGACCGGCAGGTCGCTATCGAGCTCCGCCGCGCGTTCGCGCAGCTCCCGCAGCGGCAGGTTGAGCGCGCCCACCAGGCTGCCGCGCGCGTATTCGGCCTCGGTGCGCACGTCGATCCACTGCGCATCCGCCGGTGCAGCCTTGATCCCGACCCGCGCCAGCAGGGGTTCCTGCAGCAAGCGGTGGAAGTCGGCCGCGGCCAGGCGCGCCAGGCGTACATGCGATTCGGCGCGCACCGTGGCATTGCGCGGCTCGCCCGAGACCAGGGCCTCTTCGCCGAAGCCTTCGCCCGGGCCCACCCGCCCCAGCGCCTGTACGTCGCTTCCGCCCGGCTCCTGGCGCAGGACAGCGCATTCGCCGGCCGTGACCACGTAGTAGAAGTCGCCCGCATCGCCCTGGCGGATGACCAACTCGCCCGGCCCGGCTTCGACCTGCTCCACGCAGGCCAGGATCTGGGCGATGTTGCCCGGCGGGATGCGGTGCAGGGCGGGATGGCGCAGCAGGCAGCCGAGCCAGTCGCTCTCGTCGGCCGGATCGAGCTCGCTCACCTCGACCTCGCCGGTCTGGGCCCAGGTCAGGTAGAGGTCGAGCCGATCACGGTCGACGAACAGGGCCTCGGCCTCGGACACGCAGGTGCCGGTGCTGGCCCGGCGCGCGCCCTCGGCGATCGCATGGCGCGCCTCCGGGCTGTCCGCCGCGACCACGCGCACACCCTGCTCGGAGACGAGTTCGACGCTGCCGCGCAGCAGGTAGACGTTGGTGCGCGCCGGCTCGCCGCGGTGGAACAGCACCTGCCCCGGCTTGTAGCTGCCGATGAAGGAGACCTTGGCCAACTCGGCCCAGTCGCCCGCGCCGAGCGCATCGGTGGGCACGAAGCGGCGGAACAGGCTGGGCGTCACCATGGCGCGGAAGCGGTCGTTCTCGGCGGGTCCCAGCCATTCTAAGCACGCACGTGGACAAGGCCACTGGCAGCCGACGGGCGCGAGTGCTGACTTCCACCGCGGCGGCCGGCGGCGCTACCTTCGAAGCGGGTCATGACCACGAGGAGACCTGCCCATGTCCGGACGAATCCTTCAGGGTGCCGCCGCCCAGCTCTGGCTGGACCTGCTGCGCGAATCGGAGCGGCGCCAGAACCTGCCGCTGGAGGAGGACGCCGAGTCCTACCTCGTGTTCGCCCTGCTGCGCCACTGCCAGGACGCCGACATGGTGCGCCGCATCCTGGCGCTGGAGTACCTCGGCGCCTTCGAGTCCGCCGGGCTGCAGCGGGTCGAAGCCCTGCGCGACGTGGGCGACCGCTGCCTGCTGCTGAGCGGCCTGTTCCCGAGGATCGCCGAGCGACGGCGCGTCTCGCGGCGCTACTACATCGACATCGGCCAGGGTGCCTACGCCGCGGTGGGCGACCTGGCACGGCGCATCTATGGCGACCTCTTCGCCCAGCTCGCCGGCGCCTTCGAGCGCATGGTGCGGGTGCTTGGCGGGGTGCGCGGCGAGGCGCTGCCCGAGGCAGTGGCTGCACCCGTGCTGGCGCACATCGGCCAGCCGCACTGAGGCGCCCGGGGAAGGTCTGGGCAGGCCCATCCCCGACCCTTCGTCAGGCTCAGGAGCGGCGCGCCACCCAGGCCCGTCCCGTCCCCGGCTGACGCTGCCTCTGACTTCTTCAGCGGTCCTCCAGCGCGGCACAATGGCGGCTTTCGCCAAGCGTCCCTTCCCGCCATGCGCATCTGCGTTTACGCCGCCTCCAGCGACCACTGCGATCCGATCTACCACCTCGCCGCGCACCGCCTCGGCCAGGCGCTGGCGCGCGCCGGCTGCACCCTGGTCTACGGCGGCGGCTCGACCGGCTCGATGGGCGCGGTCGCCAACGGCGCGCTGTCCGAGGGCGGCGAAGTGATCGGCATCCTGCCGCGCTTCATGGCCGACCTCGAGTGGGGCCATCCAGGCCTGACCCGGCTGGAGCTGGTGGAGGACATGCGCGAGCGCAAGCACCGCCTGCTGACCGGCTCGGACGCGGTCGTCGCCCTGCCGGGTGGCTGCGGCACGCTGGAAGAGCTGTTCGAGGCGATCACGCTCAAGCGCCTCGGGCTCTACTTCAATCCGATCGTTCTGCTCGACACCCAGGGCTACTACCGCCCGCTGGTGGACTTCCTCGATCGCGTGATCGAGGAGCGCTTCATGAATCCGCAGCACCGCGCGATGTGGAGCCTGGTGGCCGAGCCGGACGACGTCCTCCCCTGCGTGCGCGCATCCCCGGCGTGGATGGAAAACGCGCGCGAGTACGCCGCGGTGCGCGGCTGAGGACGGCGCCCGCATGGACCTGGCCCGACTCAACGACCTGTCCCGCGCCGACTTCGTCGCCGCCCTCGCCGACATCTTCGAGCACTCGCCCTGGGTCGCCGAGCGCGTGCTCGCGCTGCGTCCCTTCGCCGACGTGCATGAGCTGCATGCCGCGATGTGCGCGGCGGTGCAGG
>JANJTY010000234.1 GCA_024710865.1 Lysobacteraceae bacterium
TGGTCGTCGTGGACTCGGTCGCCGCGCTCACCCCGCGCGCCGAGATCGAGGGCGAGATGGGCGAGATGCAGGTCGGTCTGCAGGCGCGCCTGATGAGCCAGGCCCTGCGCAAGCTGACCGGCAACATCAAGCGCAGCAACTGCCTCGTCATCTTCATCAACCAGCTGCGCATGAAGATCGGCATGATGATGCCGGGCCAGAACCCGGAGACCACCACCGGCGGCAACGCACTCAAGTTCTACGCCTCGGTCCGCCTCGACATCCGTCGCATCGGTGCGGTCAAGAAGGGCGACGAGGTGATCGGCAACCAGACCAAGATCAAGGTGGTCAAGAACAAGATGGCGCCGCCGTTCAAGCAGGTCGTCACCGAGATCCTTTACGGCGAGGGCATCTCGCGCGAGGGCGAGCTGATCGAGATGGGCGTGGGTGCGAAGCTGATCGAGAAGTCGGGTGCCTGGTACAGCTACGGCAGCGAGCGCATCGGTCAGGGCAAGGAGAACGCCCGACTCTGGCTGCGGGAGAATCCGGCCAAGGCCAAGGAGCTGGAAGCGAAGCTGCGCGAGAAGTTCGTGCCCGACCTCGTGATCGGCGAGGAAGCGGCCGACGAGGTCGAGGCCTGAGGTGCGGCCGGCGCCCATTGAAGGGCGCATCGCGATGCGCCGCTGATAGCGCCAGCCCTGCATGAAGCCACCGCGCAAGCCCGCCGCGGCTCCCGATCCGCGTCAGCAGGCCATGGGCCTGCTGGTGCGGCGCGAGCAATCGCGCAGCGAACTGGCGCGCAAGCTCAAGGTCAAGGGTGCCGAGCCCGCCAGCGTCGAGGCGGTGCTGGATGATCTGCAGTCGCGCGGCTTCCAGGACGACGACCGTTTCGCGCAGAGCCTGGCGCGAACCCGCGCCGCGGCCGGCTACGGGCCGCAGCGCATCCGCGCCGAACTGGGCACGCACGCGATCGAGCCAGGACAGATCCAGGCCGCGCTCGACGCCTGCGAGGTCGATTGGGACGAGCGCGCCTGCGAGGTGCTGGCGCGGCGCTATGCCGCGCGCGATGTGGCCGATCCCGGCAAGCGCAACAAGGCCCTGGCTTTCCTCCTGCGGCGCGGCTTCGACCTGGGTTCGGCTCGTGCCGCCATCGCCTCGCTGCGAACCGGGCCGGGGGCTGGATCGGCGGCGGACGAGGACCTGGGTTCCGGGTAACGCCAGCCGGGCGGTCCCCGGGCTGGGGTCGGATCCGGCTACCTGGCCGAGCCCCCGGGGCGCTGTTCGCAGCCACAGGCGGGCTCCGTCGTGTTGCGCTGCAGCGCAAACCGCGGCGGCAGTGCTACGCTTGCCGGTCGAGCGTCCCTTTCCGGTGCGCGGAAACCGCTCTGCGCCTCGGCGCGGAGGCCGGGCTTCGTACCGGCGGGCCGACCGCGCCGCCGCTGGATTGCCTGCTCCAATTCCCGTCTTCAGAGTGAATGGGGTGGGCGGCCAGCGGGCCGCGCCCAACCATCCGCCAGATCCTTCGCATGAAGACCACAAACGACATCCGCCAGGCCTTCCTCGACTACTTCCGGTCCAAGGGGCACGAGATCGTGGCCTCCAGCCCGCTGGTGCCGGGCAACGATCCGACCCTGCTGTTCACCAACGCCGGCATGGTGCAGTTCAAGGATGTCTTCCTCGGCGGCGACAAGCGCAGCTACAGCCGCGCCGCCACCAGCCAGCGCTGCGTGCGCGCCGGCGGCAAGCACAACGACCTCGACTCGGTCGGCTACACCGCGCGCCACCACACCTTCTTCGAAATGCTGGGCAACTTCAGCTTCGGCGACTACTTCAAGCGCGATGCGATCGCCTACGCCTGGGAGTTGCTGACCGGCGTCTTCGGCCTGCCGAAGGAACGGTTGATGGTGACCGTTTACCACACCGACGACGAGGCCTACGACATCTGGCACACGGAGATGGGTGTGCCGGCGGAGAAGATCGTCCGCATCGGCGACAACAAGGGCGCGCCCTACGCCTCCGACAACTTCTGGCAGATGGCCGACACCGGCCCCTGCGGCCCCTGCACCGAGATCTTCTACGACCACGGCGCGCACATCCCGGGCGGTCCGCCGGGCAGCCCGGACGAGGACGGCGACCGCTTCATCGAGATCTGGAACCTGGTCTTCATGCAGTTCGACCGCCAGCCCGACGGCAGCCTGCTGCCGCTGCCGGCACCCTGCGTCGACACGGGCATGGGCCTGGAACGCCTCGCCGCCGTGCTGCAGCACGTGCACAGCAACTACGAGATCGACCTGTTCTCGCACCTGGTCCAGGCCGCGGCGAAGCTGACCGGCACCGGGGACCTCTCGAACAAGTCGCTGCGCGTGATCGCCGACCACATCCGCGCCTGCAGTTTCCTGATCGTCGACGGCGTGTTGCCGTCGAATGAAGGCCGCGGCTATGTCCTGCGCCGCATCGTGCGGCGCGCCGTGCGCCATCTCTGGAAACTGGGCGCGCTGCACGGCGAGGGCATCTTCTGGCGCATGGTCCAGCCCCTGGTCGAGCAGATGGGCGAGGCCTACCCCGAGCTGCGCGCCAAGCGGTCGCTGGTCGAGCAGGCGCTCAAGTCGGAGGAGGCCGCCTTCGCCAGCACCCTCGACGCCGGCATGCAGCGGCTCGACGCGGCCCTGGCCAAGGGTGGCGGTGAACTCGACGGCGAGCAGCTCTTCCTGTTGCACGACACCTACGGCTGTCCGCCGGACCTGATCGCCGACATCCTGCGCGAGCGCGGCAGCGGCCTGCCCGCAGGCGCCATGGCGCGCTACGAGGCCCTCATGGAGGAGCAGCGCGAGCGCGCCCGCGCCGCCAGCAAGTTCGCCGCCGGCAACGTGCTTCCAGCCGATCTGGTCGCGCGACTGCATCCAACCCAGTTCCTCGGCTACGAGCAGCAGGAGCAGGACGGCTGCAGGATCGTGGGCCTGCTGCGCGAGGGCGTATCCGTCGCTGCGCTGGAGGCCGGGCAGGAGGGCGTGGTCATCCTCGACCAGACGCCGTTCTATGCCGAAAGCGGCGGCCAGGTCGGCGACACCGGCC
>JANJTY010000267.1 GCA_024710865.1 Lysobacteraceae bacterium
ATGGGCGCAGGCCGGCACCGCGGGCGGGGCGCAGCTGTGGATGCAGCTCAGCCACGCCGGCCGGCAGTCGCCGCGCTATGCGACGCGCCAGCCGGTGGGGCCATCGGCGGTCAAGCTCGACCTCCTTGGCAGCTACAGGACGCCGCGGGCGCTGGCGGAGGACGAGATCCTCGCGATCATCGGCCGGTTCGGCGCCGCCGCGTCGACGCTGGGCGGGTGACGCACGTCGATCGCGACATTGCCGGGACGCTCGATCACGAAGCGGTCGACCATCACGTTGCCGGTGATGTTCAGCCCCACCCCGCCCGCGCCCCAGACCGCGTAAAGGCGCGCGTGCTCCGGCGTCGCGCGCAGCTGCGCATCGCCCAGGCCTTCCGTCATGGCGGCCTTGCACAGGCGGTTGGGCAGCACGACGCCGCAGGGCAGTCGGAAGGATCGGGCGAGTGGGTCGGGAGCTGGCATGGCGTCACCGCGCGGGGCAGAAGAAACTCCAGCGCGCGACAGCCAGGCGGCGAGTGCATCGCGCGCTGGAGCGGTGCGCATCGAGGTGCGATGCCAGCCTCGTCCGTCGAGGCGCCTGGCCCGCCGGCACGCAGCATATCGGACTCCACCGGATGGGGGCGTCCGCGGCGCCCACGCCCAGCACGCCTTCCATCGCAGTGGAATGGGCATGGCCTGCAGACCCGGCCCTGGCGGCCGTGGGCGATGGCTGTCCGGTCTCGATCCGGAGTGTGCGCTCAAGCCCGCCAAGGTCACCGCGTTGCCGCACCGACTCCGCTGCTTCGGACCGCACCCGGCGGGTGCCCGGCAATCCGCATGCAGCGACCCGGGCCGTCTTGGCGCGCGCGTGACGGCGTCCGGCTTAGCCTTCCGACATGCCCGTTCACGACCTCATCGAACTGCGCCCCGAAGGCCTTTACTGCCCGGCCGGCGACTTCCACATCGACCCCTGGCGGCCGGTGCGGCGGGCGGTGATCACGCATGGGCACAGCGACCATGCCCGCTCCGGCATGGGCGAGTACCACGCGGCGGCCGACGGCGCCGGCATCCTGCGCTGGCGCCTCGGGGACGTGCCGCTGGTCGAGCATGGCCATGGCCAGCCCTTCGACCTCGGCGGCGTGCGCGTTTCGCTGCATCCAGCCGGACACGTGCTGGGTTCGGCCCAGGTGCGGATCGAACAGGGCGAGCGGGTCTGGGTGGTCAGCGGCGACTACAAGCGGCAGCCCGATCCGACCTGCGCGCCCTTCGAGGTGGTGCCCTGCGACACCTTCGTCACCGAGGCCACCTTCGCCCTGCCGGTCTACCGCTGGCAGGAGACGCGCGAGGTGGCGAGCGAGATCCTGGCCTGGCAGGCCGAGTGCGCCGCGCGCGGGGTGGCGGCGGTGCTGCTGTGCTACGCCCTGGGCAAGGCGCAGCGGCTGCTGGCCGAGCTCGGTCGGCTCGGCGCGCGGAAGCTCTGGCTGCACGGCGCCATGGTGGCGGGCGTCGAGGCCTACCGCGCGGCCGGTGTCGCCCTGCCTGAAACGCGTGCCGTGGGCGAGATCGGCCGGCACGAGGACAGTGCCGGTGCGCTGGTGTTCGCACCGCCCTCGGCCGCCGGCACGGCCTGGATGAAGCGTTTCCGCGGCGCCCAGCTGGGCTTCGCCTCGGGCTGGATGCGGGTACGCGGCAACCGCCGCCGGCGTGGCTACGAGCGCGGCTTCGTGGTCAGCGACCACGCCGATTGGCCGGCCCTGCTGCAGACGGTGGCGGAGTGCGGCGCACGACGGGTGATCGCCACCCACGGCGACCCGACCGCGCTGATCCGCGTGCTGCGCGAACGCGGCGTGCAGGCCGACACCTTCACCACCCCCTTCGACAGCGGCGATTGATGGACGCCTTCGCCGCGCTCTACCAGCGTCTCGACCGCAGCACGGCCACGCGCGACAAGCAGGCCGCGATCGAAGCCTACCTCGACGCCGCCGACCCCGGCTCGGCGAGCTGGGCGGTGTGGCTGTTGTGCGGCGGACGGCTGCGCGGACTCGTCCGCAGCGGCGAACTGCGCGCCTGGGCCGCCGACGCGAGTGGCCTGCCGGACTGGCTGGTCGAAGAGAGCTACAGCCATGTCGGGGACCTGGCCGAGACCTGCTGCCTGCTGCTGCCCGAACCCGCCCACGCGCCGCCGCCGCGCAGCCTGCAGGCCTGGATCGAGCACGGCCTGCTGCCGCTGAAGGGCGCGGACGACGCCGCGCGCCGCGACGCGGTGCTGGGCGCCTGGCGCACCCTGCCCTTCGCCCAGCGCCTGGTCTTCACCAAGCTGCTGACCGGCGCGCTGCGCATCGGTGTGGCGCAGGGACTCGTCCAGCAGGTGCTGGCGCGTCGCGCCGGGCTGCCGGTGGCGACGCTGGCCCAGCGCCTGCTTGGGGACTGGACCCCATCGGCCGGGTTCCATGCGCGCCTGCTTTCCGCCGAGGCGCAGCCCGGCGACGCCAGCCAGCCCTACCCCTTCTTCCTTGCCTCGCCGCTGGAACGCGAGGCGGAAGCGCTGGGCCCGATCGACGCCTGGCTGCTCGAATGGAAATGGGACGGCATCCGCCTGCAGCTGATCCGGCGCGGCGGCGAAACCGCCCTGTGGTCGCGCGGCGAGGAACGCCTCGACGGGCGCTTCCCCGAGATCGAACGGGCCGCCGCGGCGCTGCCCGAGGGCACGGTGCTGGATGGTGAGCTGCTCGCCTGGCAGCCGGGCGCGGCGCAGCCGATGCCGTTCTCCGTCCTGCAGACGCGCATCCAGCGGCGCGCGCCCGGCGCGAAGTCGCTGCGCGAGGCCCCGGTGCGCCTGCTGGCCTTTGATCTGATCGAGGCCGACGGGCATGACCTGCGCGGGCAGCCGCTCGCGGCGCGCAGGCTGCGCCTGGGCGCGCTGCTCGAAGCCCTGGGTTCCCCTGCGATCGGCCTTTCGCCGCAGCTCGCGTGCGAGGGCTGGGACGCCGCTGCCGCGCTGCGCGACGGTGCCCGCGATCAGGGCGTCGAGGGACTGATGCTCAAGCGCCGCGACTCGCCCTACCAGACCGGCCGCAAACGCGGCGACTGGTGGAAGTGGAAGATCGCTCCGCTCACCGTCGATGCGGTGCTGGTCTACGCCCAGGCCGGCCACGGACGACGCAGCAACCTCTACACCGACTTCACCTTCGCACTGTGGGACGGCGAGGCGCTGGTACCGGTGGCCAAGGCCTACTCGGGCCTCTCGGACGCCGAGATCGGTCGGCTCGACCGCTGGATCCGCGCGCACACGACCGAGCGTTTCGGTCCGGTCCGCGCGGTACAGCCGCTGCAGGTCTTCGAGCTGGCCTTCGAAGGCGTCAACCGCAGCCCGCGGCACAGGTCCGGCATCGCGGTGCGTGTTCCGCGCATCCTGCGCTGGCGCGAAGACAAACCGGCCGAGCAGGCCGACCGGCTCGCCACCCTGGCGGCGCTGGCACGATGAACGCGCAACGCGCGCAGGACGCGACCGGCAGTGCGCGCGCACGCCTTGAGGCCTGGTTCCACGCGCAGGGCTTCGCGCCCCTGCCGCACCAGCGTGCGGTCTGGCAGGCCTACCTCGAAGGCCGCAGCGGCCTGCTGCACACGTCGACCGGCAGCGGCAAGACCCTGGCCGCGGCGGGCGGGCCGTTCATCGCGGCCCTGGCCGATGGGGATCGAGGCGGCGCTCCGCGGCTGCTGTGGGTCACGCCCCTGCGGGCACTGGCGGCGGACACGGCGCGCGCCCTGCAGACGACGCTCGACGGCCTGCAGCTGGGCTGGCAGGTGGTGCTGCGCACCGGCGACGCCAGCGCGCGCGACAAGCGCCTGGCGCGCTCGGGCAGGCGCGAGGTGGTGGTGACGACGCCCGAGTCGCTTGCCCTGCTGCTCTCCTACGCCGACGCACAGGCCGGTCTCGGCGCGCTGCGCGCGGTCGTGGTCGACGAATGGCACGAACTGCTCGGCAGCAAGCGCGGCGTGCTGCTGGAGCTGTGCCTCGCCCGCCTCCGCGCGCGCGCGCCGGGCCTGCGCTGCTGGGGGCTGTCGGCCACCCTGGGCAACCTCGACGAGGCCGCGCGCGTGCTGTTGCCGGAGGACGCCGAGCCCCTGCGGATCGGCGGTGGACCGCCGCGCCCCACGGCCATCGACTGCCTGCTGCCAGACGCGCCGGGTCGCTTTCCCTACGCGGGGCACCTCGGTCTCGGCCAGCTGCCG
>JANJTY010000270.1 GCA_024710865.1 Lysobacteraceae bacterium
GCGCTGGCGAGCGGGCGGACCAGGGTGACCAGCGGCGCGTGCCAGGTGCCGATGCTCCCCACCGTGCCCGTGGGCGGGTACAGGACCCAGGCCGGGGCGCCGACCGGGGCGGAGGGCGGGCCCGGCGGGCGCGGCTCGCTCGCCATCCAGGGCTCGAAGTGGTCGCGGGCGTACTTGAGTGAGGTCAGCGAGCCGAGCACGTCGTTCATCAGCGAGTAGCCCTTGGGGCGACCGCCGAAGTCGGCATCCATCGCCTCGACCAGGGGCTTGTGGTACTTCACCAGCAGCTCGATCGCCGTCTGGATGCGGCGCTTGCGCTCGGCGGCGCCGACCGCGCCGGCCGCATTGAAGGCCTGGCGTTGTTGCTGGAGCAGGCCGGCCAGGCCTGCTGCGGTGGTGATGATCTCTTTCGTCACGGCGAGCGCTCCGGGTTGCGGGACAGAATTGCAGACACCTGCATGGTGTCGCGACCATACCCCGAGAGCCGCAAATCCGCGTCGTCCGATCGGACGAGCGCGACACCCGGCGCGCTCGGAAACGCTAGTCCGTTGGGACGATGACCCTCGCCCCCACCGAAATCCATACTCGGCGCCATCATTCCTCCGGTCCTGCGAGACAGATCATGACGACGCAAACGGGCTTCGATCCCCAGGCATTCCGCGCGGCGCTCGGCACCTTCACCACCGGCGTCACCATCATCACGACCCGGGATGCCGATGGCGAGGCCATCGGCATCACCGCCAACAGCTTCAACTCCGTCTCGTTGAACCCGCCGCTGGTGCTGTGGAGCCTGGCGAAGAACGCGCGCAGCCTCGCGGCCTTCTCGAATGCGAAGCACTGGAACGTGCACGTGCTGTCCGCCGACCAGGAGGCGCTGTCCGGCCGCTTCGCGCGCCAGGGAGAGGACAAGTTCGCCGGGCTCGAGCTCGACGAGGGCATCAGCAAGGCCCCGCTGCTCACCGACTGCACCGCGCGCTTCCAGTGCCGGACCGCCTTCAGCTACGACGGCGGCGACCATGTCATCTTCGTCGGCGAGGTGCTGGCCTACGACCACAGCAACCGGCCGCCGCTGGTGTTCCAGAGCGGGCAGTACGCGCTCGCGGCGCGCAAGCCGCGCGAGGAAGTCCGCCTGGGCGCCACCCCGCCGCCGGAGTGCAGCTACACCGAAGACCTGCTCGGTTACCTGCTCGGCCGTGCGCATTACCAGATGCTCTATGCCCTGCGCCAGCTTCTGAGCACCCAGGCGCTCGACGAACGCTCGTTCTTCATCCTCTCGGTGCTGTCGATCCGGGACCGCCTGACGCTGGACGAACTGAACACCTTCATCGCCTACACCGGCATGCTCGCCACCGCCGACTCGATGGCCGCCCTGGAGTCGCAACGGCTCGTCGCCCTCGAGACCGACGGCAGCGAGATGCGCTACGCCTTGACCGCGGACGGTCGCGAGGCCTCGCTGCGCCAGATCGCGCTCGCCAAGGCGGTCGAGGAGGACATCGCCGCCAAGCTCGGCATGGGCGACACGATGGCCCTGAAGCTGCTGCTCAAGCGCCTGATCTCGACCAGCGACCCCGGCATGCCCGACCTCTGGTCGGCGCGCTGACACGCCCTGCCGACTCGCCACACTCTCCCGCGCCACCGAACGACACCAAAGGACACCCCATGCCCCTGATCGAACGTTTCCGCCTCGACAACCAGGTCGCCATCGTCACCGGCGGCGGCCGTGGCATCGGCCGCGCCATCGCCCTGAGCTATGCCGAGGCTGGCGCCGACGTGGTGTGCGCGGCACGGACTCTGGCCGACGTGGAGGCCGTGGCGGAAGAGGTCCGCGCCCTGGGTCGGCGCGCGCTCGCCGTGCAATGCGACGTCACCGACCTGGCGCAGCTGGCGGGCGTGGTCGAGGCGGCGCTGGCGACCTTCGGCCGCATCACCCACCTGGTCAACAACGCCGGCGGCTCCGGCCCCAACGACCCGCTGAAGATGTCCGCGGACAAGTTCGAGGGCGTGTTCCGCTTCAACGTCAGCTCGGCCTACGAGCTCACCCGCCTGTGCGTGCCGCACATGCGCGCCGCCGGCGGCGGCAACGTGATCAACATCACCTCGGGCGCAGCCCGCTATGCCCAGCCCTACTTCAGCGCCTATGGCACCGCCAAGGCCGCCCTCTCCCAATTGACCCGCCTGCTGGCGCAGGACTTCGCGCCGGACGTCCGCGTGAACGCGATCGCGCCCGGACCGATCATGACCGCCGCGCTCGACCGCGCCCTGCCCGCCAACATGCGCGAGGGCATGATCAAGAGCACGCCCCTGAAGCGCCTGGGCGAGGTCGAGGACATCGCCGCTGCGGCGCTGTATCTCGCCACGCCGGCCTCGTCCTGGGTGACGGGAAAGATCATCGAGGTCGACGGGGGCGCCGAGTCGAGCGTCTGGCCCGGCTGAACCCTTCCCACCACGCGCCCGCCCACGAATGAACCCGAACATGGACACTTCGCTGATCCCTCAGCTCGGCGACGAACTCTACGCCGCCTTGCGCGAATGCCGCACGCTGGCGCCACTGACCGATCGCCATCCAGAGATCGGCATCGACGACGCCTACCATATCTCTCTCCACATGCTGGAGCGTCGCCTGGCCGACGGCGAGCGGGTGGTGGGCAAGAAGATCGGCGTCACCAGCAAACCGGTGCAGGACATGCTGAACGTGCATCAGCCCGACTTCGGCTTCCTGACCGATGCCATGCAGCATGCGGACGGCACCAGCATTCCGATCGCCGCGGCCGGGCTGATCCAGCCGCGCGCCGAGGGCGAGATCGCCTTCATGCTGAACTCGGACCTGCACGGCCCGGGCATCACCAAGGAGGACGTGCTCGCCGCGACCGCCTGGGTGGCGCCTTGCTTCGAGATCGTCGATTCCCGCATCGACGACTGGAAGATCCGCATTCAGGACACCGTGGCCGACAACGCCTCCTGCGGCGTATTCGTGATCGGCGAGCAGCATACCGACCCGAAGGGTCTGGACCTCGCGGCGGTGCGCATGCGCATGACGCGCAACGGCGACCCCGTCGGCGAAGGCCTTGGCGCCGCGGTGCAAGGCCATCCGGCCGAGGCCGTGGCCTGGCTTGCGAACACGCTCGGCCGCTTCGGCATTCCTTTCCGCGCCGGCGAGCTGATCCTGTCGGGCTCGCTCGCGCCGCTGGTCCCGGCGCGCGCCGGCGACCGATTCGAAATGGAGATCGAGGGTCTCGGCCGCTGTTCGGTGACCTTCAGCTGATCTCGACCGTCTGCAGGCGCGCGGCGGCGTCTCGCTCGCTCATCCCCCCGCCGCCGCGCTGCCTGTACCCCGCGCGACTCCCCCTACCCCATGCAAGCGGCCATTCGCGGCCGGAACGCGGAGAACGATTTCCATGAGCAACAAGATCAAGTGCGCCCTGATCGGCCCCGGCAACATCGGCACCGACCTGCAGTACAAGTTGAAGCGCAGCCCGGTGCTCGAGCCGGTGTGGATGGTCGGCAACGACGCCACCTCCGAGGGCCTGGCGCGCGCCCGCGAGCTCGGCCTCAAGACCACCGCCGACGGCGTCGACGGCCTGCT
>JANJTY010000273.1 GCA_024710865.1 Lysobacteraceae bacterium
AGCGGGACTTTACGGGGACGATAGGGCGCATCGGTGTCGTCTGGGACGCGACGGCGAAGACGTCCGTGGAGCTGAGCGTGAGGCGCGAGATCGGTGCCCGGCAGGATCTCGCGGCGAACTACGCCGTGACCGAGGCGGTGCATCTGGCGCCGAAGTGGGCGGTCACCGACAAGGTGACGCTCGGTGCGGGCCTCGAATGGCGCCGGCGCGACTACCGCGGCGACCCGGAGCTGCTCGGTGCCGGCTTGGTACGCGAGCGGCCTGCGGACAACAGCTACCGCTATGGCCTGAATGCGGAGTACCGCCCGCTGCGTGCGCTGAGTTTCGCCTTCGGCTTGCAGCGCCAGGTGCGCGAAGGTTCGCGTTCCCTGAGCGGTTATTCGGCGAATACGGCCGACGTTTCGGTGCGCTTCCGCTTTTAATCCGTGAATGCATGAGACATGCACATCGATGGCGCATCCGGGGGCGCGATGAGTGAATGCGCGCACCCGTCGGGTGCCAAAGCGCACGGCAATGGTGCGAACGTGAAAGTAATTATTTCATGAGCGTTGCAATTGTTTTATGAATTGAAAGCGAGCTTTTCATGCATTGACTACGCTTGTCGCGGTGGTTATGGTGCATGGCAATATAAATAAAGCATTCGGCACGATCGGCTCACAAATGGGTTTATTGATCGGGTGAGTGGCCGAATTGCGCAGGCGGTCTTGAGTTGCCTGCATACCAATAGAGAGGTAATGCCCATGTCCATTCTTGATGGAAAAATGGTCTTTCTTTCGGCGTTTTTGATGGGCGCCGTTGCCGCCGCCAATGCCGGCACCGTGACGCTGTCGGGTGAGGGCGTGACGGTCCGCTACGAGGACAGGGCCGCCGAGTTGACCGGTGCGCCGTCGCTGATCGCGACTGGATTGATGACTTCGCCCGCGAGCGTCGCCGGCGTCCGCTTCGCCGCAGGTGAGCGCGGGACGGCGCTGCAGGCCTTGCCCGGCGAGGCTTCTGCGGGCGGTGTGGGCGGCGCTTCGAGCGTTGGCGGCGTGGCGTCGCCGCATTCCTTTGCCGAAGGCGCGGCCTTGAGCTTCTCGCTGGGCGATGCCGGTCAGGGTGAGGGCGGCTTCGATGTGCTGCTGCTGGCAGGGCTGGCGCTATTTGCCCTGATTGCACGCCAGCGGATCATCGCGCTGTCGCGCGCCAGCCATTCTCCGATATTCCAGTAATTCGATTGCGCAATTGCCGGGCGCTTTGCGCGCCGAATTGCCGCGGTGAATGCCGGGTTCTTGATTCGTACCAATAATCGGTAAGGTCGATGTCTTCGACTGCAAGTTTCGTATTTCCGGTCGTCTTTGTTTCGGTTTTCCTTCTCAATGCATGCAGCAAGGGCGAGGCGGAAGGCAAGCCCGCGTTCGAGGTCATTGCGAAAGTGAATGAGCAGGAAATCCAGGCGAATGAACTGAGTTCCGCCCTTGCACGCAGCGCGGCGCAGGGGGTGCCGGAAGGCGCGGCGCTTGAGCGCCTGATCGATCAGGAGTTGATGGTGCAGCGGGCGCGCGAGCGCAGGCTCGATCGCGATCCGCGGGTGCTGCAGTCGTTCGAGGCGGCGCAGCGCGAGATCCTCGCGCGCGCCTACCTGGAGCAGGTGACGGAGCAGATCGCGCCGCCGGGCGACGCGGAGATCGCGGCCTTCTACGCGGCGAATCCGGAGCTGTTCGCGCGGCGCCGGATCTACAGCCTGCAGGAGCTGGAGATCCGCATCCCGGACGAGCGTTTCGGGGAGCTCGAGCGCCTGAGTGCGCGTGCGGAGGGTTTGCATGAGGTGAAGGAGTGGCTCGCCCGCGAGCAGATCGAGTTCCGGCACGCGACGGCGGTGAAGCCGGCGGAGCAGTTGCCGCTGGAGAGCCTGAAGGGCTTCGCACGCATGAAGGACGGGCAGATGGTGCTGAGCCGCACCGGCGCCGGCGCGCTGCTGGTCCATCTGGTGACCTCGCGCGAGCAGCCGCTGGATGAAGCTGCGGCGCGTCCGATGATCGAGCGCTACCTGCTCAACGCGCGCAAGACCGCGCTGGCGAAGGCCGAGGTGGAGCGCCTGCGCGACGGCGCGCGCATCGAGTACGCGCCGGCGGCGCCTGCCGTGCCGCAGGCCGCACCGCCATCCCAATGAACGAGGAAGTCCGCCCATGTTGCCGTCGAGAGTGTTCCGAATTCCCTTCCTGATGTGCCTGTTGTGCGTGCATGCGTGGGCCGCGGCCCAGGCGCCCGCGCCCGTGCCGGCTGCGGTGCCCGCGCCGGCGGCGGAGGCCTCGCGCGAGTACGTGCTGGGGTCGGGGGACATCGTGCGCATCAGCGTGTTCCAGAACCCCGACCTGACGACCGAGGGGCGGGTGTCGGAGACCGGCGCGCTGACTTTTCCGCTGATCGGCAGCGTGCCCCTGGGCGGACGCACGGTTTCGGCGGCCGAGGCCCTGATCGCCGCGCGCCTGCGGGATGGGGGCTTCGTGCTGCAGCCGCAGGTGACGGTGCTGCCGGTGCAGATACGCGGCAACCAGGTCGCGGTGCTGGGGCATGTGAACAAGCCGGGTCGCTACCCGCTCGATACCTTCAACGT
>JANJTY010000306.1 GCA_024710865.1 Lysobacteraceae bacterium
CGAGTGCAGCGCTGGCTGCGCCTGCGCGGTCGCAGCCTGCAGCGCATCGCATACGTGGTCAGGGTCTCGGGCACGGCGCAGGACATCACAGAGCGAAAGCGTCGCGAATAAGAACTGCGTCGCATCGCCCTGACCGACCCGCTCACCGGCCTGGCCAACCGCGACGCCATCCTCGAGCGCCTGGGCCGGATCATCGACGCCGCCGCGCCGGGCACGGTGCTGGCCCTGCTGTACGTCGACCTGGACCGTTTCAAGGTGGTCAACGATCTGCTCGGCCACGGCGCCGGCGATGCCCTGCTCGCAACCGCCGCGCGGCGCCTGGAGGAATGCGTCGGCCTGGAAGGCGAGGTGGCGCGCTTCGGCGCGGACGAGTTCCTCGCCCTGGTGGAGGATCCGCACGCCGTCGCCGGGATCGAGGAACTGGCCGCGCGCATCACCGAGACCTTCACCCGGCCCTTCACCATGTCGGGCGAGGAGTTCTCCATCACCGCCTCGGTCGGCGTGGCGCGCTTCCCCGAGGACGCGCACACCGCGCACCAACTGCTGAACAACGCCGACGCCGCGATGTACGAGGCCAAGCGGCGCGGACGCAACACCTGGCAGGTCTTCACCCCGGCCCTGGCCAGCCAGCTCTCGGACCGCCTGTTGATCGAGGCGCACCTGCGCCGCGCGCTGGAGTTCCAGGAGTTCCGCCTGGTCTACCAGCCGCAGATCGACCTGCGCGACGGGCGCCTGGTCGGGGCCGAAGCCCTGCTGCGCTGGCACAACCGGCAGCTCGGCGAGCTCTCACCCAACCGCTTCGTCTCGCACGCCGAGAACAGCGGCGACATCGTGCGCATCGGTGCCTGGGTGATCCGCGAGGCCTGCCGCCAGCTGCGCGCCTGGCGCGACGCCGGACTGGACGTGCCGCGCATCGCGGTCAATGTCTCCTATCGCCAGTTCCTCAGTGAGTTCCTGGCCGAAACCGTCGAGGCCACCCTGCGCGAGTTCTCGCTGCCGGGGGAGGCGCTGGAGCTGGAGGTGACCGAGCGCGTGCTGATCGAGGACGCGCCCGACACCTTCGACACCTTCGCCGCGCTCAAGCTGCTGGGCGTGTCGATCACCATCGACGACTTCGGCGAAGGCTACAGCGCGCTCAACTACCTGCGCCGGCTGCCGATCGACGGGCTCAAGATCAGCCACAGCTTCATGCAGGGCGTGCCGGGCAATCCCTCCGATGCCGCCATTTGCCAGGCCATCATCCGCATAGCACAGAGTCTTGGACTGCTGGTGATCGCCGAAGGCGTGGAAGGCGAGAACCAGCGCCGTTTCCTGATCGAGCACGGTGCGCGCATGGCGCAGGGCTATTTGTTCAGCCGCCCGCTCAGCCCCAAGGCGCTGGCCGATTTCGCCCGCCACAGCGGCATCGGTCCCCTGCCCCACTGAGCAAGCCGTTCACCTCACCGCGGCCAGCGACAGTCCCGGCCAGTAGGTGATCAGCAGCAGTGCGAGCAGAAGTATGCCGATGAAGGGCAGGCAGGCGCGCACCAGCGCGGTCAGGGGCACGCCGAAGCGGTAGCTGGCGATGAACAGGTTCATGCCCACCGGCGGGGTCAGGTAGCCGAGCTGCAGGTTGGCCAGCAGCACGATGCCGAGGTGCACCGGATCGATCCCGAAGCCCAGCGCCACCGGCACCAGCAAGGGAGTGAGCAGCACGACGGCGGCGAACACATCGAGGATCAGTCCGACGCCGAGCAGGAACAGGTTGAGCAGCAGCAGGAACAGCAGCGGATGCGTCACGCTGGCCTGCAGCGCGGCCAGCAAACGACCGGGCAGTTCCTGGTCGATCATCCAGTTCGACAGCGCCAGCGCCACGCCAAGGATGAGCAGGATGGCACCGACCAGGCGCATCGCCTCGGCCATCACGCCGGGCAGCCGGCGCAGCGGAATCTCGCGCCGCACTCCCACCACCAGCACGAGGCAGTAGAGCGCGGTGACCGCGGCGGCCTCGCTGGCGGCGAACACCCCGCCATAGATGCCGCCGAGCACCAGCAGCGGCAGCGGAATCTCGAACAGGGCCTCGCGCACCGCGGCCACGGCTTCGGCGCGATCGAAGCGCTGCGCCGTCACCCCTGCAGCGCGCGCCGTGCGCATCGCGTGCAGGGAGAGCAGGACCAGCATCAGCAGGCCAGGCAGGATGCCGGCCACGAACAGGTCCTCCACCGTCACCTTCGGCGTGGTTTCGAGCTGCGCCGCCACGAAACCGTACAGGATCAGCGGCAGCGAAGGCGCGAACAGCAGGCCCAGGCTGCCCGAGGTCGTCACCAGCCCCAGGCTGTATTCGCGCGGATAGCCCGCATGCAGCAGGGCCGGATAGAGCAGCGCGCCGAGCGCGACGATGGTCACGCCGGAGGCGCCGGTGAAGGCGGTGAACAGGGCACAGGTGAACAGGGCCACGATCGCGAGGCCACCCGGCAGCCAGCCCAGCAGGGCGTTCGACAGGCGCACCAGTCGGCGCGGCGTGCCGCCTTCGGCCAGCAGGTATCCGGCCAGGGTGAACAGCGGGATCGCGATCAGGCCCGGCATCTCGGCCAGGCGGTAGAACTCGACCGCCACGATGGTGAGGTCATAGCCGGCGGCGTGGAATCCGGCCATGGCCAGCGCGGCGATCAACGCGAACAGGCGCGCGCCGAGCGCGGCCAGCAGCAGCACAGCCAGCGCCAGCATCATGCCGGCGGCTCCACTGGGGCATCCGGCGGTGGTCCGGCCAGGGCCGAGGCCAGGAAACGCAGTCCCATCAGCCCGAATCCTGCCGGCAACACCAGCATCGAACACCACACCGGAACCGCGCCGATCAGCAGGCGGCCGTCCTCGCGCTCCAGCGCGACGAGGCTCCAGCCATACCAGGCCAGGGCCAGGCAGACCGCGGCGGCGAAGCTTTCGGTCAGCGCGAAGGCCACCCGCCGCCAGCCCGCCGGCAGGATCCGCGGCAGGGCGTCGATGGCGAGGTGCTTGCCGCTGCGGGTCGCCGCCAGCGCGCCGAGCATGGCCAGCCACACCACCATCACGCGGGCCAGGGCCTCGCCGTGCACCCAACCGGATTCGAACCACCAGCGCGCCAGGATCTGGCCGCTGCCCAGCAGCACCAGCGCCAGCAGCAGCAATGCCAGCAACGCGTCCTCGAGGACGTGCAGACCGCGGCGCCAGCGCGCCATCACTCGGGCGGTGCCGCGCCGTCGCGGTGACGCTGCAGGATCGCGCGCGCCTCGGCCAGCAGACCGGCGTCGATCAGACCCTGCGCCACCAGTTCGTCGGTCGCGCGTGCACCCACCTCGCGCCACTGTGCGGCGTCGTTCTGCGATAGCGGCAGAAGGGTCAGGCCCTGCTGGAGCAGAACCTCGCGCGCGTCCGCGTTGTCGCGCCGGAAGCGCTCGCCGGTACGCGCCACCGCGTCCGCGAAGCTTCGCTCGACCAGGGCCTGATGGGCCGGATCCAGGCGCTCGAACACCTTGGCGTCGAGCAGCACATAGCCCATCACCATGGTCAGGGGCAGATCCACCGCATGGCTCAGGCGGGTATGCCACTGCAGGCCGATGGCGCCCGACCAGGTGTTGGCCACGGTGTCCACCAGGCCGGTCTGGAGCGAAGTGAACACATCGCCCAGGGGCAGCGATACGGGCGTCACCCCGCCGCTGCGGAACGTGGTTTCCGCCACCCGATCGTTCTGCGGGACCCAGACCTTGGCCGCGCGCAGGTCCTCGGTGCTGGCCACCGCGCGCGTGCTCATCAGGTAGGCGAAGCCCACTTCCACCGTGCCCAGCACGCGCAGGCCGCCCGCGGCCATGCGCTCGGCCAGGTTCGCGTCCAGCGCCGCGCGCAGCACGGCCAGCTCGTCCTGATCATGCAGCAGGAACGGCAGGCTGTAGAGCTGGGCGTTGCGATCGACCAGCGAGGCCTCGCTGCCGGTCAGCGCGGCGCCCTGCAGCTGCCCCAGCTTGATCTTGCGCAGCACGGTGGCATCGCTGCCCATCACGCCGGCCGGGTAGAACTTGAAGCGCACCTGCCCCTCGCTGCCCGCCTCGACCGCCTTCGCGGCCTCGCGCATGGCGTTCATCCAGGGGCTGCCGTCGGGCGCCAGGGTCGCGATCTTGAGGTCGCGGGCCGCGGCCGGCAGGGCCAGCAGCAGGGACAGCAGCAGGGCGGAAACGGAACGGATCATGCGCGGCCCTCCGGGCAGCTCAAAAGTAATCGTCGCCGCTGGCGAGCAGGGCACGCGCCCGCGTCTGCGCCAGGGTGTTGGCCAGGGTTCGGCCGGGGACGCGCGGGTCCGCGGCCAGCACTTCGCCCAGCAGGCGATCGTGCAGCTCGCGTTCGAACAGCAAGCGGCCGTAGTGCTCGGCGAACAGCACCTTCGCCATCAGATTGCCGCCCTCGCCCATCGCGATCGCGCGCTCGAAGTGCTCGCGACCGAGCTGCGGGCGCCCGCCCAGCGACTCGGGCCGCAGGCAGTACAGCACGCCGAGCACCATGTGCGGCTCGCCGCCGGCGTGCAGCGGATCGATCGCCAGCAGGTGGCGGAACAGGGCTTCGATCTTGGGCAGTTCGGCGATCGCGCCCCACTCGTCGCGGTGCACCTGCACCCAGGTCGCCCAGGCCGAACCCAGCGCGTGCAGGGCATCGGCATCGCGCGCGGTCACCTCGGCCAGTGCGGCCTCGAACAGCTCGAAACGGCCCTCGGTCTTGCCGCACAGGGCCAGCGCCCGCGCGCACACGCCGCGGCGAGCATAGTCAAGCGCGCGCAGCGACAGGCGCTGGGCCCGCTCGGGCGGCGCGACGAAGCTGCCGGCGTAGCTCGCGTACAGGCGCGCGCCGGCGAGCAGCAGGCCAGGCGACTCGGGCGAACCCTCGATCAGGCCGTCCTGCAGCAGCAGATACGCTGGCAAGCCGTCACGCACGGTATCCGGATCGTCCTGGTTCAGCACGGCGCGGCCCAGATCGGCGGCCAGGCGCTCGCCAGCGCGTTCGGCCAGCGCCGCACAGCCGCCCAGCAGCAGGAGCAGCGGCAGCAGCACGCAGGTTCGGCTGGCACCAGGCGTCATCACGGGAGATCCTGCAGCGCGCCGGTTACCGCACCGCGACAACGGCGGCATGCTCGGCGGCTTCGAGCGTGTTCTGCATCAGCGTGGCCACCGTCATCGGTCCGACCCCGCCCGGCACCGGGGTGATCCAGGCGGCGCGCGCGGCGGCCGCATCGAAGCCGACATCGCCGCAGAGACGGCCGTCCTCCATGCGGTTGATGCCGACGTCGATCACCACCGCGCCCGGCTTGACCCACTCGCCCGGGACCAGTCCGGGCTTGCCCACCGCGACGACCAGGATATCGGCCGCGCGCACCTGGCGCTCGAGTTCGGCGCGCGGG
>JANJTY010000324.1 GCA_024710865.1 Lysobacteraceae bacterium
TCACTCGAACCGCATGGCGTGACTCCGCTTCCCCCGCGGCCTGTGATCGTCGGAGCTTGAGCAGGCACTGGTCAAGCGGGGTCCATCACGCTAATGGGCGACTGGAAACGGCCCCGCCAGGCCGCGCGGCTCCCAGGGCCCAGGCCGCATTGGCCTCTTGAGGCGAATCGTCCCAGCCTGTCCTGCCGTGCCCCCAACCAGTCCCGCTGCGAGGCCACACTGCACCGCCGATGCCGCTGTCTGTCCGTTCCGCGTCCCGCGTCGGGCAGGGTCCCCCGCGTCGATGCCGCCCGGAACGCGTGCCGCGCAACGGCCCATGCCGGAAGCTCGGGCAGCGGAACGGGGGCGGCTGGTCCCGTCATGAATCCGGCGCGACCTGGTCCTGGAGACCGCCCTCGCGCCGCTGCGCGGGGCCGCGCACGCCGGCGACGCAGGGGGTGGAAAGCATCCGACCGCACTGGCGCAGGTGCCTCAGGGCGAGGCCTCGAAACCGTCGCGGAACAGCGGCCAGTCGGCGTCGAACCGGACCACGCTGCCGGCATCGAGCGGGCCCTGGTCGGGCGCGTTCGCGTCCGGCGCGCCGGCCAACGCGGCGGCGGGTTCGAGCGCCAGCGCGCGTCCCAGTCCGTCGAAGGTGGCGGCATCGGCGGCCAGCAGGCGCCGCGTGAAACGCCAGGCGCGGGGATCCGACCCCGGCGCGCGCAGGAACAGCTCGACCGCGCCCTGTTGGCAGCAGGGGCCGAGCGTGGCCTCCGGCGAGCCCAGCAGGGCGAGCGAACCCAGCAGGGCCACGCTCGCGCCGGTCATCGCTCCGTCCGCGGCCGCGGGCGAAACCAGCCGCGCCTGCGCCGTCCAACCGCCCGCCTCGCGCGTGAAGACGTAGGCCGCGCCGGGCGTGCCCGCGCCTTCCACCGGCGTGCCGGGCGCGCCCACCAGTGCGGTCGCGCCGTCCAGCGCCAGGGCGGTGCCGAAGCGATCGAAGGGACCGCGCTCGGGCGGGTCCAGCTCGCCAACGTAGTCGATCGCCAGGCCGTCCACCTCGAATGCGTAGACCGCGCCGCCACCGTTGGCCTCGCGCGCGCCCACCAACAGGTTGCCCGCCCCCAGCGCGACCGCGCCGCCGAACGCGTCGTTGTCGGAGACATCCGCGGCGAGCAGCTTGGCGACATGGACGAAGGCGTCGCCCTCGCGTCGATACACGTGCGCCGAGCCGGCATTGACCAGGCTGGGGTGATCGTCGAAGGGTGCGCCCACGACCAGCAGGTCGCCGGCCAGCGCCAGCGCGCTGCCGAAGGCGTCGCCGGTGGCCCCATCCGGGGCCTGGAGGGTCTGCAGCTCGACCCAGTTCCCATCCACGTGCGTGAACACGGTGACCGAGCCCGCGCCGCTGCCGGACGGGGTGTTGTCCTCCGGCGCGCCGACCACGGCGATCGCGCCCTCGATCGCCACGGCCTGGCCGAAACCGTCGCCGCTGGCGCCGCCAGAGGCGTAGAGCTGGGCCACCTCGACATAGGCACCGGCCTGGCGCTCGAACACCGTGGCCGTCCCGGCGCCGGCGACGCCGGGCGCATCGTCGCTTGGCGCACCCACCAGCAGCCAGGGTCCGGACACGGACAAGGCGGCTCCGAAGCGGTCGGCGGCGGCCGCATCCGGATTCGGCAGGCGCTCCTGCGCCAGGCTGGGCGAAGCCGCCGCGGCCAGAAACAGCAGGGCCAGCGGGGCGGCGGCGTGGGACGGGCGCAAGGCGGGACGTGCAGACATGGGAGGCTCGGGGAGATGGAGCGCCAAGGGAAGTCGCCCGAACTGGGCGACCAGGTCGCCACGTTGCCGGCGCTGGCTCAGGCAGACCTCAAGCCGCGCCGCGTGGCCTTCGCGCTCAGGACGGGGGTTCCTGTCCACCGCGCACCTGGCTCCGGGCGGGCTGCTCAGGCGGCTGCCAGTCAGGCGGCGCCTCGACCGCCCGACCGAGCCGCCGCAGCTGCGCCTGCAGGGCGGTGCGCTCGCCGAGGGTGAGGACGTCGCGCACGTAGCGGGCCGCTTCGCCGGGCTGGTCCTGCGTCGCTTCGCTCGCCGCCACCCGCTGGCTTTGCTGCCAGCGCAGCTGGCGCAGGGACGCGCGCAGGGCCTTGCCCGTCGGCGTATCGCCTTCTAGCTCCGCGGCCAGTCGATGGCCGAGCGAGGCGCCGACCAGGGTCGAATCTTCGCGCGCGAGGCGGGTGGTCAGGCGCAGGCAGGCGGCGTGGTGGGGAGTGCCGCGCGCCTGCGCCGCCCCGCCGCGGCAGTGGCGCGACAGGCTATGGAAGTGCGGCAGGGCGTAAGCCGTCCAGCCGGCCATGGCGAAGACCATGCGCCTATCGTCGGCCAGCAGCGGGCCCTGGCGCTGCAGCAGCGGGTAGCCGAGTTCTACCGCAATGGCATCGCTCATGGGCGGAACCGGCAGAGCGTCGAAGGCCTCGAGCACCAGGCGCGAAACGCGCTCAAGGCCAAGGTTGATATCCGCCGCGGCCGCGCGCTGCAGCGCATCGAGCACGGCCGCAGCGTCGCCGCGGCGCTGCGCCGCATCGGCCATGGTAAGCCAGGTCCAGACGTTGTCCGGGTCGGTCGCGCGCAACGCCGCCAGCACGCCCTCGTCGCTGCACTCGCCGCCGCGCCGGCAGCGGCCATAGGCATGCCAGGCGTGCTCGGCGTCCAGGATCGGCTGCGCGGCCAGGGCCTGCTCGTACTGCTGTCGGCGCTGCTGGGTCGCGTCGTCGTCGGGGCCCTGCGGCAGGTCAAGCATCAGCGCCTGCAGCAGGCCGCGCGTGCCGCTGGCGGCGGCGAGGCGCCGGGCATACGCGATTTGCTGGCGTCGGGACTCGGCCTGCCAGGCATCGAGCTGCGGCGAGGGCGCGCGCGCGTCCCGCTCGGTATCACTCCCAGGTGAAGGCGAGGGTTCCGTGGCCGCGCCGCCCAGGGGCAGGACCAGTCCGCAGAGCAGGCATCCGGTCAGCATCCAGCGCATCGGCAATCTCCCTTGCAGTCGGCGGTCGAATCGTTCCGATCGGCCGGCGTCCCTCGCGCCGACGATGACGCCATCAGGCTAGCCCGATGCGACCGCGCAGGCGCAGGCCGAAGGTCACGCCGCGCCGCGCAGCAGCCAGGTCCAGGCCGGCAGGGTGAGCAGCGAGAGCAGGATGCCGTAGCCGACCATCGCGGCGGCCAGGCGCGGGGCGAGCCGGTGCGAGATCGCCAGCGCCGCGGCGGTGATCATCGGCGGCATCGCCGCCTCCAGCACCGTGGCCTGCAGCGCCAGGCCGGACAGGCCAAGCGCGGGCGCGAGCCCGCAGGCCAGCAGCGGCAGAAGGACCAGCTTGAGGCCCAGGCCCACGGCCAGCGCGGCGCGCTCGCCGCGCGCCAGGCGCAGGCGGATGGTGATGCCCATGGCCAGCATCACCAGCGGCAGCAGGGCGTCGGTCAGGCGCTGCAGGCCGCCGGCGATCCAGGCCGGCGGTTCGGCCGGCATCAGCGTCAGGCCGAACACCAGCGCCAGCAGCGGCGGAAAGCGCAGCACGCGCGCGCCGATCGCGCGCAGGGTGGGCTCGGACTCCCCGCCGTAGCGCGCCAATACGTAGAGGCCGAAGGTGGAAAGCAGGATGAAGCTGCCGAACTGGTCGTACAGCACGGCATAGGGCAGGGCCTGCTCGCCCAGCAGGGCGCGGATCAGCGGGTAGCCCAGGAAGCTGGTGTTGCCGAGGCCCACAGTGAGCAGCAGGGCGGCGTGCTGGTCGCGACGCAGGCGCAGGCCGCGCGTGGCCAGGCTCACGAGCGCGACCGTGGCCGCCCCCAGCAGCCAGGGCACCGCGACCACGCCGAGCAGGCGCCAGTCGAAGTCGAGCTGCGGCGCGTAGCGCAGCACCGCCGCCGGCAGGCAGACGTAGAGCACGACCCGGTTCAGCACGTCCGCCGCGCTTTCCTCGAACACGCCGAGGCGGCGCAGGGCCATGCCGAGGAACAGCATGGCGAGGATCAGGGCGAAGGCGTCGAAGGCCATGGACGGCGGCGGGTGGCGACAGGCGACCAGCATAGCGGTGCGCTGCACAGGCCCGAGCGGCGTCCTTCACCTCCCCTTGCCTTCCGGCCCCGGCGCGGGTGCGGTAGTCTGCCGCGACGGTTTGCTGCGGATGGGGACGCGATGCGGCTGGCTCAGATGAGCGTCATGGTGGTGGAGGACCACGGCTTCCAGCGCCGCATGGCCCTGCGCCTGCTGGGCGAGCTCGGCGTGGTGCGCGTGTTCGAGGCCGCCGACGGCATCGCCGCGCTGGACGCGCTCGAGCGCATGGACGCGCCGCCGGACGTGGTCATCGTCGATCTCGACATGCCCGGCATGGACGGCATCGAGTTCATCGGCCATGTCGCCCAGCGCAAGCTGGCGCGCGCGGTGATCGTTGCCAGCGCGCTGGAGGCGGCCCTGCTGAACACCGTGCAGACCATGACCCGCGCCTACGGCCTGCGCGTGCTGGGCTGCGTCGAGAAGCCGCTGACCGCGCTCAAGCTGGCCGACACCCTGGCGCTGTACGACGGCAACGAGGTCGACGCCGCGGCCGAGGACGAACTGCACCTCGACGCCGCCGCCATCGACGAGGGCCTGGAGCGCGACGAGTTCGTGCCCTTCTTCCAGCCCCAGGTCGAGATCGCCAACGGCAAGGTGGTCAGCGTCGAGGCCCTGGCGCGCTGGCGCCGGTCCGACGGCCAGGTGGTGCGGCCGGCGCAGTTCATCGGCCTGGTCGAGCGCGAAGGCCGCATCGACCGCCTCACCGATCTCCTGCTGGAGAAGGCCTGCGCCTGGAAGCGGCGTTGGTCCAAGCTCGGGCTCGAGCTGCGCATCTCGGTCAATGTCTCCATGCTCAGCCTGGGCCAGGTCGAGGCCGCCGACCGCTACCAGCAGATCGTGCGCAGCCACGGCGTCGATCCGCGCGACGTGGTGCTGGAACTGACCGAGAGCGCGGTGATGGGCGAGGCCGCGCACGCGCTCAACGTGCTCGCGCGCCTGCGCCTCAAGGGCTTTGGCCTGTCGATCGACGATTTCGGCACCGGCTACTCCTCGCTTGCCCAGCTTTCGCACATCCCGTTCACCGAGCTGAAGGTTGACAGCAGCTTCGTGACCGGCGCGGCGCAGCAGCCGCGCAAGCGCGCGGTGGTCGAGGCCA
This sequence comes from Lysobacteraceae bacterium, assembly GCA_024710865.1. Classification (GTDB taxonomy): domain Bacteria; phylum Pseudomonadota; class Gammaproteobacteria; order Xanthomonadales; family Xanthomonadaceae; genus JANJTY01. The sequence continues at coordinate 5,187 of JANJTY010000324.1, forward strand.
GCCTGGATCTGGCGCGCAAGCTCGACCTGAGCGTGGTGGCGGAAGGCGTCGAGACGGTCGAGGAATGGCAGATGCTGGCCGAGCTGGGCTGCGGCACGGCGCAGGGCTACCTGATCAGCCGGCCGGTGCCGGGCGACCAGATCGCCGACGTGGTCGCGCACTGGCGACGGCCGCACAGCGCCTGATGCCGTGGCCGCGCCGGGTGCCCGTCTCAGCATCCGCTTCCAGCTGCTGGCCCTGTTCGGCCTGCTGATCTTCACCAGCCTCGCCATCCTCGTCATCGACGAGGTCAACGACCGCTACACCCGGCACGCGCAGTTCCAGCTCAAGGACCAGTCGCTCACCGCGCTGCGCCGGATCAAGGCGGTGTCCGACGCCTACGGCCTGGAGATCACCGACAGCGCCTTCAAGGTGCGCAACCGGCTGATGGGCTGGGAGCAGGCCATCGTCATCGTCGACTCGGCCAAGCTGCGCGTGCGCGAGCACTGGAACGAACTGCAGCGCATGCCGCGCACGCCCGAGCAGCAGGCCCTGTTCGCCCAGACCAGCGCCGCCCGCTTCGCCGCCGATGCCGCCACCGACCGCCTGCGCGCCATCTTCGAAGCGCGCGACGTCGCCGCCCTGGCCGAGTTCTGCGACGTCGAGCTGTATCCGGCGATGGACCCGGTCACCACGCGCCTGAAGTTCCTCACCGACCTGGAAATGATCGCGGCCGAGAGCGTCGTGCGCGCCGACATCGAGCGCGCGCGCCAGGTCGGCTGGCTGCGCATCGGGCTCTCGCTCGGCACCCTGCTGGTGGTCGCCATCGTCGGGCGCTCGATCCTGCGCAACATCTACCGCGGTGTGGAGAACCTGCGCCGCCTCACCGTCGCCCTGCGCCAGCGCGATTTCGAGATGCAGCCCGCGTTCCATCCGGAGGGCGAGCTGGGCGAGGTGATGGACGGCTTTCTCGCCATGCGCGACGACGTGCTCGGCTTCGAGACCGAGCTGGAGCGCTCGCTGGTGCGCAACGAGCAGGTGCGCGAAGAGCTGGCCCAGCGCGAGACCTTCCAGCGCTCGCTGCTTTCGGCCGCGCAGACCGCGATCCTGGCGGTGGACGCGGACGGCCGCTTCACCCACCTCAATCCCTTCGCCGAGGCCCTGCTCGGCTACCGCGCCGACGAACTGGTCGGGCGCGACTCGGTCGCGCGCATCCTCGCGCCCGAGCCGCTGCAGAAGCTGGCCGACGAGCTGAGCCGGACCCTGGGGCGCCCGGTCGATCCGGACTGGCGCCTGTTTCGCCTGATGGCGGCGCACGGCTACCCACCGCGCGAGTGGCTGCTGCTGCGCAAGGACGGCCGGCGCGTGCCGACCCTGCTCGCGGTCTCGGCCATGCAGGACGGCGAGGAGCTGCTCGGCCTGCTGCTGGTCGCCACCGACCTCACCGCGATCAAGCAGCTGGAGGCCGAGCTGCGCGAGAGCGAGGCGCGCGCGCGCGAGGCGAGCCAGGCCAAGTCGGCCTTCCTCGCCGCGATGAGCCACGAGATCCGCACGCCGATGATCGGCGTCACCGGCATGGTCGAGGTGCTGGCGCACACGCCGCTGGACGAGGACCAACGCCGCTCGCTCAACATCATCCAGCACTCGGCCGAGACCCTGCTGCAGATCATTGGCGACATCCTCGACTTCTCCAAGATCGAGGCCGGCCGGCTGGAGCTGTCGACCGTCACTGCCAGCCTGCGCGAGGTCGCGGCCAACGCGGTGCAGAACTTCATGGGCGCGGCCAGCAGCAAGGGCCTGCACCTCGAGGCCGAGATCGATGAAGGCCTGGCCGAGGCGCACCGCTTCGATGCGGTGCGGGTGCGCCAGATCCTGTCCAACTTCCTCTCCAATGCGCTCAAGTTCACCGAACAGGGCGGCGTGTACGTGCGGGTCGCCAGCCTGGGCATCGAAGGCGGCATCGAGCGCGTGCGGATCACGGTGCGCGACACCGGCATCGGCGTCAGCGCCGAGCAGAAGGCGCGCCTGTTCCAGCCCTTTGCACAGGCCGAGGCCAGCACCACGCGGCGCTACGGCGGCACCGGCCTTGGCCTCACCATCTGCCGGCGCCTGGCCGAACTCATGGGCGGCAGGCTGGCGATGGACAGCGCGCCGGGCGAAGGCACGACCATGACCCTGGAGCTGCGTCTGCCGCTGGGACGGGTCGAGGACATCGAGCGCGGCGCCAGCCTCGATGCCCTGCCGCCCATGCCGCTGGCCCTGCGCGGCGCGCCCAGCGTGGCCGAGGCCGAGGCCGAGGGCAGCCTGGTGCTGCTGGTCGACGACCATCCCACCAACCGCCTGGTGATCGCGCGCCAGCTCGCGCTCGCCGGCTTCGCCTGCGAGACCGCCGCGGATGGCGAGGCGGGACTGGAGGCGTGGAAGACCGGTCGCTTCGCCTTGGTGCTGTCCGACGTACACATGCCCAAGCTCGATGGCTACCAGATGACCCAGGCGATCCGCGCCGTCGAGGCGGCGAGCGCGCGCCGCCGCACGCCGGTGATCGCGATCACCGCCGCCGCACTCAAGGGAGAGGCCGAGCGCTGCCTCGGCGCCGGCATGGACGACTA
>JANJTY010000352.1 GCA_024710865.1 Lysobacteraceae bacterium
GCGGCGAGGCGCCGCCCGATCACTATTGGCGCCGCTGGGGCGGCGATGCGCCGCCGCCGGTAGCCATCGCAAGCCGGACGACCGCCGCAGCGGCGCGCGCGGCGCCGCCGGCCCCCGTCGCCGAGCCCGTGGTGCCGATCCTCGCGCCGGTCCCCCCGGTCGAAGCGGAGCCGCGGCGGACGCGCGTCGCGCGGGCCCCTGCAGCGCGCGAGCCAGCGCTGGTCCCGGCACCGGCCGAAGCGCCGTCCGGACTGGCCGACGATGCGGCCCGTCTGGCCGCCGCACGCCGCGTCGGCGGCGCTGCGCCGATCACCCAGGTACGCGCGAAGGCGGCGGCGGCCGAGCGCCGCGGGCGTGTGTACCATCTCAGCGATGGCGGCGCGCTCGCCTGCGAACTGGACCAGAAGCTCGAGGCCCTTGGTTACGAACTTGAAATCCTCGACGACCCGGCCGAGCTGTGCGAAGTGCTGGCCGCGCTGCCGCCGGATCTCGTCGTCATCAATTCAGGATTCCTCGGCGAACTGGAGGGCGTGGGCGAGGCCCTGCGCGAGTCTCGCCGCCGCACGGCCGCACGCATCCCGCTGCTGGCGCTGGCCGAGATCGACAGCGTCCAGGGCCGCCTCAGCGCGCGGCGTGCCGGCGCGGATGCGTTCCTGCCGGCCGTGAACAACGCCGACGAGGTGGTGGGCCGCATCGCCGACCTGCTCTCGCCCGAGCGCGAGGAGGCCTATCGCATCATGGTCGTCGAGGACGACCGCTCCCAGGCCCTGTTCGCCGAGAGCATCCTGCGCAAGGCCGGCATGGAGGTTCGCGTCGTGTGCGACGCGATGGAGGTGATCGACGCGATCGAGCAATTCTCCCCCGACCTGATCCTGATGGACCTCCACATGCCCGCCGTGGACGGCGCCGAGCTGACCTCGCTGATTCGCGAACGCGAGGCCGACATCGCCACGCCCATCGTGTTCCTGTCGGGTGAGGCCGATACCGAAAAACAGCTCGAGGCCTTGACCGCGGGCGGCGACGATTTCCTCTCCAAGCCGATCCGGCCCAAGCATCTCATCGCGGCCGTCACCAATCGCGTTCGCCGTGCGCGCGCCCTGCTGCGCCAGGGCGCAGCGGTGGCGCCGGATCCGCGCGATGCCGAGACGGGTCTGTACCGGCGCGGCTTCGTGATCGACCGCATCAACGAGGCCCTGGCCGAGGAGGATGTGCGCGAGCGCGATGGCGGCGTGCTTTACCTCGAAGTGGACGGCGCGGTCGCGCTGCGCGAACGCCTCGGCCTGACCGCCTTGGAACAGCTCATGGTCGACGTGGCGCGCCGCCTGGCGCTGGAACTGCGCGAGTTCGACCTCGCCGCGCGCTACAGCGAGGGCAGCTTCTTCCTGCTGGCCCCCGCGCGCGGCGATGGCGAGCTGGAATCGCTGGCCCAGGCCCTGCGCAATGCCCTGGCCGCGCACGCCTTCAAGGCCGAGGGACGGCCGCTGCGCCTGCGCGTGATGGTCGGCGTCTGTCCCTTGCGCTTCGGCTTCGCCGATGCCGGCGCCGTGCTCAACACCGCCGAGCGCGCCTGCCGCGAGGCGCGCCGCAGCGCCCAGGGCGTACACCTGTTCTCGCCCTCACGTCCGGGCGGCGAGGAAGCGCAGGCCGCCCTGCTGGAGCGGTTGCGCCACGCCATCGAGCGCGACGCGTTCGACCTGCTGTACCAGCCGATCGTTCCGCTGCAGGGCGGCGAGGAAGCGCAGTACCAGACGCTCGTGCGCCTGCGCGACGAGGTGGGACGCGTCTACACCGCGGCCGAGATCGTGCCGCTGGCGCGCTCCGCGGGACTGATCCTCGACGTCGACCGCTGGGTCCTGTCGCACGCGCTCGACATCGCAGCCCGGCGTCAGCGCGAGCAGCGCCCGGTGCGGCTGTTCGTCAGCCAGTCCGCGCAGTCGCTCTGCACCGCGGACCAGGCCGAGTGGATGATTGCCCAGCTGGCCGCGCGCGGCGTGGGCGGCGACCGCATCGCGATCGAACTGCCGCTCACCGAACTGGCCGACAACGAGAAGGCCATCGACCGCTTCTGCCGCGCCCTGCTGCCGGCTGGGGTGCACCTCTGCCTCAGCCAGTTCGAGAGCGGCCTGCTCGGCGACAGCCTGCTGGAGCAGCTGCCGATCGACTTCCTCAAGCTCGCGCCGCGCTACCTCGCCGCAGCCCAGGCCCAGGGCGTGCGCGACGAGCTCATGCTGACCATCGAGCGCGCCCACCGCCGCAACATCAGCGTGATCGCGCACCGGGTCGAGGACGCGCAGTCGGCAGCCACGCTGTGGATCGCGGGAATCGATTACATTCAGGGCAACATGGTGCAGCAGGCTGGCGATGGCTTGGACTTCGATTTCCAGACCGCGGTGCTCTAGTGCCCTGTCCCGCACCTGCCTTGCCGCCGCTGCGCCCTGTCGCGCCCGAGGCACGGCGCGAGAAGGAGGCCTAGTGGGGCTGCGGCGACGCGGAGCACCGCGGCTCCGGGGACAAGGACCGGGCGGGTCAGGTGAGGTCACGGTGGGACAGTACGCTGCGCGTCCCTCCACCCGGCGGTGCGTGCGCCGCCCCTGCCGGTGCCAGGCATGAGCCAGGTCCGCGCGTCCCCGCGTTCCGGCCTGCAGCTGCTGGCGTTCTTCAGCGCCGCCGCAGCGCTTGCCTGCGCCATGCTGGCGGTTTCCCAGGTATCCGGCCCCTGGCCCGGTCTCGGCCTGGTCGCGGCGGCGGTGGCCACGCTCGCCGCCGGGCTGCTCGTGTACCTGCGCGAGCCGGCAGACGATGCCCTCGCTGCGCAGCCACCGCAGGCCGCCGTGGCCGCTGCACCAGCCCTGCCGCCCGTGGAGCGCGCCAGCCCCTCGCCGCCGCCACCGGGCAACGGCGGCGGCAGCCGCGATGTGGCGCGCCTTCTGAAGGAGGTCGAACGCCTGCGGCGCGCCGAGCAGGAGCTGGTCGAGGCCAAGCAGGCGGCCGAGGCCGCGATCATGGCCAAGGGCGAATTCCTCGCCACCATGAGCCACGAGATCCGCACCCCGCTCAACGGCATCATACCGCTGCTCGACCTGCTGCTGTCGACGCCGCTTGAGACCGACCAGCGCGAGTACGTGCGTACCGCCTTCCAGTCCGCGCGCCAGCTTCTGCGCATCGTCGATGACATTCTCGACTACTCCAAGCTCGAGGCCGGCAAGCTCGAGCTCGAGACCGTCGGCATCAACCTGCGCGAGATGCTCGACGCGGTGATGCGGCTGATGGACAAGAACGCCGAGTCCAAGGGCCTGAAGCTCTCGCTCTCGATCGAGCCTTCGGTTCGCCTGGCCGCGCGCGGCGATCCGGTGCGCCTGCGCCAGGTCCTCACCAACCTGGTCAGCAACGCGGTCAAGTTCACCGAACGCGGCATGGTCAACGTGCACGTGCTGCGCAAGGGCGAGACACGCACCCACCACGAGCTGCGCTTCGAGGTGCACGATACGGGTGTCGGCATCGCGCCCGAGGCCGCCGCCAAGCTGTTCCGCCCGTTTTCGCAGGCCGATGCCTCCACCACGCGCGTGTTCGGCGGCACCGGGCTCGGCCTGGTCATCTGCAAGCGCATCATCGACCTGATGGGCGGCCGGATCGGGGTCGAGTCGATGCCCGGCCGCGGTTCGCTGTTCTGGTTCGAGGTACCCCTGCTCAAGGCGGTGGGCGACATGAGCGCGCGCAAGCGCGAGTTGCACGGCTCGCGCGCGGTCGTGCTGGCTAGCGAGCCCCAGCTCGCCCGCCGTCTCTCGGTTGCATTGCCCAACTGGGGGGTGACCGCGCTGCCGGCGAGCAGCACCTCGGAGGCCCTGACCAAACTGCGCGCCGCCTCCGAGCGTCCCGGTGCGCCGCCGGTCGATCTGCTTATCGCCGACTACCCCGCCGTGCGCGCGACCGCGGTGGCGCTGTGGCGCAACATCCAGCGCGAGCGCGGTCTGGACGAGTTGATCTGCGTCTGGCTGACTGGCGACGATACGCCGCCGGACGAACTGCGCGACGAACGACGGGTGCGCATCCTGCCGCGCAGCACCGCCGAGGGCGACCTGCGCTATCAGATCGGCCGCGTGTTCGAGGAAATGGAAGGCAGCGAGTCCGCCTCCGCGACAGCACCGCTGGTTTCCACCGTGCGTCCGGCGTTTCCCGCCAGCGAGCGCCAGATCGAAGCATCCGCGCCGGAGGCGGCCGAGTTCGGCGCTGCGCCGGAACGCCTGTCCGGCCACGTCCTGCTGGTGGAGGACAACCCGGTCAATCGGCAGGTGGCGCAGCGTTTGCTCAGCCTCGCGGGACTCACGCTCGACATCGCGGAAAACGGCGCGCAGGCGCTCGATCGCATGGCCAACCGGCCGTACGACGCGGTGCTGATGGACTGCCAGATGCCGGTGCTGGACGGCTACAAGGCCACGCAGGCGCGCCGCCGGCTGGACGGCGGCGGCGCGCGCCGCCTTCCGATCATCGCCATGACCGCCAACGCCATGGCCGGCGACCGCGAGAAGTGCCTGGCAGCGGGCATGGACGAGTACCTGTCCAAGCCGCTCAGCCGGCAGGCGCTGATGGCCACCCTGTCACGCTACCTGAGTCCGGCGCCTGCAGGGGCGGCGGCTCCGCCCACTGCAACGAAGTCGCCTGTGCCGGGCCCCGCGCCGGCTGCGGCCAGGCCCGTTCCGCCCGTCGCGACGCCGCCGGCCGCGGTCGAAACCGCAGGTTCGACGCCCGGCGAAGCCTCGGTGGCAGCGCCCGCGACACCCGCGGCGGCGAAGGTGGCCGACCCGCGCCCGGCGCTGGACCTCGACGTGGCCGGCGAGTTGCGCGAGCTCATGGGCGAGGAGTTCGAGGCGCTCGTCGGCGTCTTCCTGGAAGATGCGCCGCGCCTGCTGATCCAGCTCGAAGTGGCGGCCCACGCCGGTGACCTGCCGGAACTGGCCGGGCCCTCGCACACGCTCAAGTCGACCAGCGCCAACCTCGGCGCCAAACGTCTGTCGGACCTCTGCCGCGAGATCGAGCACGGCGCGCGCCGTGGCGATCTCAGCGAGCCGCTGGCCAAGGTGGACGGACTGTCGCGTGAGTATCACCGCGTGGCGGCAGCGCTGCGCGGCTTCATGGGCTGAGCGGGGGGCGCTCCGCCGCCCGCTACCATTCGGCGCGCCTCAGCTGCCGATCTTGCCCTGCAGGTAGCGCTCCAGACCCAGACGCTCGATCAGACCGAGCTGGGTCTCGATCCAGTCGATGTGCTCTTCCTCGGACTCGAGAATGGCGACGAACAGCTCGCGCGAGGCGTAGTCGGCGACCTGCTCGCAGTGCGCGATCGCCGCCTTGAGGTCCGGCACCGCGGCCTGCTCCAGCTTGAGGTCGCACTCGAGGATTTCCTTCGGGTCCTCGCCGATCAGCAGCTTGCCCAGCTGCTGCAGGTTCGGCAGACCCTCCAGGAACAGGATCCGCTCGATCAGCCGGTCGGCGTGCTTCATCTCGTCGATGGACTCGTGATGCTCGTGCTCGGCGAGCTCCTTGAAGCCCCAGTTCTTCAGCATCTTGGCGTGCAGGAAGTACTGGTTGATCGCGGTCAGCTCGTTGTACAGCGCCTTGTTGAGGTGCTCGATGACCTTGGCGTCGCCCTTCATCCGTCGTCTCCTGCGCAATCGTGGAGGCGCCAGCCTAGCGCGCCGGGCGCGAAGAGGACGAAACGGAAATCAGGTGCATTCCGCCTGGACCCGACGCAGCACGGAGCCGGAAGGGCGAATGGCGCGCATGCGCGCAGACGCACGCCGACCCGGATCAGGCCGCCTGCAGCAGGGGCAGGGGGAAATCGAGGACGGCACGGTGCTCGGCCAGCAGCTGCGTGGCCAGTTGCGCGCAGCTTCCGCAGCCCGTCGCGCAGCCGGTCATGGCCGACAGATCGGCCAGATCGCGGGCTCCCGCCGCCGCGGCTTCGCGGATGCGGCGATCGGTCACACCATGGCAAAGGCACACGTACATCGCGGTGGGCGGCGGCGGGCCCAGACTGGCCCGTTGCCTATCCTACTCAAATGCGAATGAGTGTCAACAGCCCGATGCGAATGGCTATCACGCCCGGCGCAGCACGGGCTCACGCGGCCGCCCAGTATCCGGCGATGGTTCCGGAGCCGCGTCGAGGATCGGCGCCGACAGGGCGGCGGCCTGCGCCAGCGGAGCCAGGTGCCGCAGCGCTTGCGCGTAAACCCGACGCTTGAAATTCACCACGTGCTCGAGCGGATACCAGAAGTCCACCCAGCGCCACTGGTCGAACTCCGGCCGCTCGCTGGCGTCCAGCCGAACCTCGCGCTCGGCCGCGGTCAGCCGGAGCAGGAACCAGACCTGCTTCTGGCCGATGCACACCGGGCGCTGACCCGAGCGCACGCAGCGTCGCGGCAGGCGGTAGCGCAGCCAGCCCGGCGTCGCGCCCAGCACCTCGACGTGCTCGGGAAGCAGGCCAGTCTCCTCCGACAGCTCGCGCTGCATGGCCTCCAGCGGCGTCTCGTCGCTGTTCATCCCGCCCTGCGGGAACTGCCAGCCGTCGCGGTTCACGCGCCGGGCCCAGAACACGCGACCATCGTCGCGCATCAGCACGATGCCCACATTCGGCCGGTAACCGTCCGGATCAATCACGGAACGGACTCCGAATTCACTGCGCCGACTGTGCCACAGCGCGCGCAGCCTGAACAAGCCG
>JANJTY010000368.1 GCA_024710865.1 Lysobacteraceae bacterium
GCAGGCGCATCACGTCGTCGCGGCGCGTGCGCGGACCGAGCAGGCCGATGTAGCGCGCAGCCGTGTCGGCTGCGCCGCGCAGGGCCAGCAGGTCGCGCTCGAGGTTGTGGTTCATGGCGAGGATGGCCGTCGCGCGCTGCGCGTGCGCGCTGGCGAAGAACGCGGGGATGCCGCCGTCGAGGCGGACATCGGCCGCGGCCAGGCGCTCGAACCAGCGCGGGCGGTTCTCCGCGGCCACCGTGGCCCAGCCCAGCTCCGCCGCCAGCTGCAGCACCAGCGGCGCTTCCGGTCCGCCGCCGAGCAGTGCGAGCAGGGGCGGCAGGGCCAGCGATACCGTCTGCGGCGGCTGCGCCGCCAGCCAGGCCGGCACCTCGCCGCCGGCCACGGGCGCGGTGGCGAGGTCGGCGCAGGCCGCGCGCACGCCGGTTCGCGGATCGATCCGCAGGATGATCGGCGCGGTCCCGTCCTGCCAGGCGCGCACGCAGGCCTCCCAGCCGCGCCAGGCCGCGAGCGGGACGAAGGCGATCCACTGCCGGCCGCGGCAGCCCGGTGCCGACGGGTCGAGCAGCGCGTGCGGGCCGGACAGGTCGAGTTCCAGCCAGCGGACGCGCCCCGAAGCGACCGCCGCGGCGGCCTCCTGCGCGAGCCATTCGTCCAGGCAGCCGCCGGTGAGCCAGCCGGCCAGGCGCTGGCCCTGGGCGTACAGCGCCACGTCGCCGGAGCGGGCGTAGGTCGAACCGGCGGTGTCGAACACCACCGCCAGCGCCGCGGCATCCGCGTCCGCCGCCAGCGAGCGACGCAGCACGGCGGACACGCCGCCGTCGAGGCGGGCGTTGATCGCGCTGGCGTCGCTGGCTGGATGCACGCCTCAGGCCTGCAGCTGCGTGCCGATCGGAAGGTCGCGCACGCGCCTGCCCGTGGCGGCGAACAGGGCATTGCACAGCGCCGGCGGGAAGGGCGGCAGGGCGGGCTCGCCCAGGCCGGTCGGACGCAGCGTGGAGGGCACGAATTGCACGTCGATCCGCTTCGGCACGTCGGTCATCCGCGCCGGGGCCACGTCGTGGAAATTGCCCTGCACCACCGCGCCGCCCTCCAGCGTGATGGCCTGCGCGAGCGTGCTGCCCAGCGCGTCCACCACCGAACCCTGCACCTGGTGCTCGGCGCCGGAGGGATTGACGATCAGGCCCACGTCCGCGACCACGGTGACGCTCTCCACCCGCAGCGCGCCGGCGGAAACGCTGACCTCGACCACCTCCGCGACGTAGCCGTCGTGGCTGAAATAGGCCGCCACGCCCAGTGCGGCGCCCTCGGCGCGGCGGCGCGACCAGTCGCTGCGGTCACGCGCAAGCTCCAGCACGCGGCGCATGCGCGCGCGGTCGAAGCCGGTCTGCATCGGCGTGCCCGCTGCCTCCAGCAGCTCGAGCCGGTAGGCAAGCGGATCGCGCCCGGCGGCGTGCGCCAGCTCATCGATGAAGCTCTCCAGCACGAAGGCATGCGCATTGGCGCCGGGCGAACGGTAGGCGCCGGTCGGAAGCGGGTGATCGATGACGGTGCGCGCGACGGCGTAGTGCGGGATCGCCGGCGCAGGCCAGGTCTGGGGCCAGAAATCGCAGAAGGTCGCGGGATCCGGACCCGAGCGCCAGCCCTGGGCGACGAAGTGATGCCACCAGGCCTCCGGCAGGCCGTCCTTGCCGAGCACGGCGCGCAGGGTATGCACCCCGGCCGGGCGGTAGAAATCGTGCTGGATGTCCTGCTCACGGTCCCAGAACAGCTTGACCGGCCGCCCGGCCTGCTGCGCGATCGCCACCGCTTCGAGCACGAAATCGACGTCCCAGCGCCGGCCGAAGGCGCCACCGAGGCGCGGCACGTGGATCTGCACGGACTCGATCGGCACGCCAAGGTGGTCGCTCACCGCCTTCGCGGCGCGACCGGGCATCTGGGTCGGCGCCCACACCTCGATGCGCCCTTCCTTCAACGGCGTCGCCACGCAGCTCATTGGCTCCATGGTGGCATGCGCGAGGGCAGGGTAGCGGTAGGTGGCCTGCACGGTGGCGGTCTGCTCCAGCCCGGCGAGGCGGGCGGAATCGCCGACGCTGAACACCGGTTCGCCGGGGCCGAGCGAGGCGCGCGTCGCCTGCGCCAGCCACGCGGCCGACGAGAACCCGGCGTAGGCGCCGCGCTCCCATTCCACCTCCAGCGCGCGCTTTGCGTTGAGGAGGCGCCACGTGTCGGTGGCGACGAGCGCGATGCCCGCCTCCAGCCCGGTGCGCGCCTCGCCGTCGCGGCTGAGCGGATCCTGGCGCGAGGCCGCGACCTCGAACGCCGCGATCACGCCCGGCAGGGCGAGGATCTGCTCGCGGTTCCAGCGGCGGGGACGGCCGCCCAGGGTGGGGCATTTGACGTAGCTGGCGATGGCCATGCCCTCCAGCCGGACGTCGCTGGCGAACAGGGGCGCGCCGCGGCTGATGCGGTCGGTGTCGACGCCGGCCACGCGGCGGCCGATGAGGCGGTAGTCCGACGGTTGCTTTGGCGCCGCGTCCCGCACCTCCTCGGCCTGCACGCTGCGGGCCGCGGACACCAGCGCCGCATAGGGGATGCGCTGGCCCGAGGGCAGCAGCACGTGGCCGGACTCGGTGCGCAGCTGCGTCAGGTCGTGTCCGTGCGTGCGCGCCGCGGCGAGCAGCAGCGTCTTGCGGGCCGAGGCGCCCGCCTGGCGCAGCAGGTCCCAGTTGGCCGACACCGAGGTGCTGCCGCCCGAGAGCTGCTCGCCCATCGCCGGCACGAAGCCGGCCTGTTCGATGCGGACCGCCGCCAGGTCGACGTCGAGTTCCTCGGCCAGGAGCATCGGCAGCGTGGTCTTCACGCCCTGGCCCATGTCCGGGTTCTTGGCGAACAGCACGATCGCGCCGTCGGGCTCGATGCGCACGAAGGGGGTGAGGTCGAGCCCCGCGGGCGTCGCCCCGGCGCCGGACTCGGCCGGCGCGGACGCAGGCCCGAACCCGAACACCAGCGCGCCGCCCGAAGCGATGGCGATGCGCAGGAAGTCTCGCCGCTCCATGTTCAGCCCTCCGCCCCGAGGTCCTGCGCCGCGCGGTGGATCGCCGCGCGTATGCGCAGGTAGGTGCCGCAGCGGCACAGGTTGCCGGCCATCGCGGCATCGATCTCGGCATCGGTCGGACGGGCGTTGGCCTGCAGCAGCGCGAACGCCGCCATCAGCTGCCCGGATTGGCAGTAGCCGCACTGCGGCACGTCCAGTTCGCGCCAGGCCGCCTGCAGCGGATGCTCGCGCCCGTTTCCCAGCCCCTCGATCGTCATGACCGCCGCGTCGCCGACCGCCGACACCGGCGTGACACAGGCGCGGCGGGGCACGCCGTCGACCAGCACGGTACAGGCCCCGCACAAGGCCCGTCCGCAGCCGAACTTGGTGCCGGTCATCCCGAGCACGTCGCGCAGCACCCACAGCAAAGGCATGTCGGGAGGCACGTCGGAGTCCACCGTCTTTCCGTTGATCCTTAGCGTCGCCATCGCGCTCAGAGTCTCCCAGTGCCCGGATCCCATCATGGTCCAGCGAGCCGGGGCGGGTGCATACGTCCAGGATGGACTACGGCCATCCGGCACTTGACGTGGGGCCGGTGCAATCAGACCGCCAGGGAAATGACATAATATACATTATGCGCCAAATCCTGGGGCGCCTTCGGCGCTGGATGCGCGGAACTGCGACACAGCCCGCTGTTGGGCGCGGCAGTCCATGGCCATTTCCCGCGCTAACCCGCCCCAAACGCCGCAGTCAATTGTCCGCACACGCCAACGCCCGCAGTCATTTGTCCACAATGCCCGAGCTGGCGCAGGCAACTGGGGCCAGCGTCAATGGCAGTTGTGCCAACCTCAGCCATTGTCCAGCGCACTCAAGTGCGTCTCGACGCGGCAGAGCGCGGGTACAACTTACACAACCCGGTGGGTACAGCGGTGACGAGCCAGCACTCCAGTGTGTACAGGGGTCGCTTGTGAGGACACCAATGGATACCGGTCTTGCTCCCGGTCATGTTGGTGTTGGGCCGGGTCGACGACGTTGAAATGAGAGCACTGATCGACCCACCGAGGCCGGGCTCACGCTCCTGCCGAAGAAGCGGCAGCACCTGTCTTGCGGTTACGGCCGCGACTCTTGGCAGGCGAACCTAGCTTGGGGGACTCTGCTGCACTCGTATCCTTCCGAGGCCTTGGCCCACTCCTCAATGAGCTGAGTGTCGCTTTCAGACCCGCGATCTCGGCATCGCGCTTTCCAGCTTCGCGCAGAAGCTCCTCGACGCGTTTGGCCGCACTGGCCCTCGCCACCGACAGTTCCTTTTCGGACATTGCTGAGCGCTTTGCTGCTGCAGCTGCTTCCTGCCTTGCTCTGTCGATCTCCGCGTGCGCACGGTCCTCAACGGCTTTGATGTAGGCGGCGGTCGCATCACGATCACTGATAGCCTGACGCTGCGCAGAGTCGAGGGCTTCCGCGGTCCGGCGAAGCGTCTCGGCCAGGTCCTGGGAGGATGCCCGTTCCCGTTCCAGGTCAGCGGCAAGGGTCTGGATCATCACGTCCTTCTGGGCGCAGGTCCGCCCCAGCTCCGTGACCCGCGCATCCGCCAGCTGGCGTTGCGTGTCGGCCGCCGCAGCGCGCTCGCGGTCTGCCCGCGCCAACTCCATCGCGGCCTGCTCGCGCTCGCGCGTCGCCGCGCGCAGCGCTTCCAGTTCGGCCACCTGCTCGCTCACGCCGGCCTGGGCAAGACTGGACGCCTGCGTCATCGCGGCCTTCCAGAGGGCAAGCGCGGCTTCAGCGACCTCAGGCGGTGCGTCCGGGAGCGCATCGAGACGCTGACGTTCAAGGAGCCGCGTTCCCAGCGACTTCCACCAGGCATCCAGGTGCCTGATCAGCGTGTTGGGAGATCCGGTACCCAGGACCGCCCGCACGCGCTCAATGGTCGGCCGCTCTCCAGCCCGCAGCAGCTCGTCCGCCGCGGCAGCCACTTGTTCCTCGGTGACGCCGGTTCTTGCCATCTCGATGTCCTCCTACTCGACCGCCCTACCCTCTACCATCTGTACTTGCGATAAGGGATGATTATCGCCAGTACGCGCCCTATTCCGTTGTTTTCACTACATAGTATGAAGCATAAAGAGCAGCTACCGACGATTCCGACATCGGCAACCGCACTCCTGCTGCCGGAACAACTGGCAGCCAAGGCCGCCGAAGCCGTGCGCGAGCTGCTGGCCGAAGCGGCCGCGGCCAACACCACGCGCAGCTACGCCACAGCGCTCCGCTACTGGGCCGGCTGGTACCAGGCGCGCTTCGCGGCTGTGATGACCCTGCCCCTCAACGAAGCGACGGTCATCCAGTTCCTGGTCGACCACATCCTTCGCAAGAGCAAGAACGGCTATGTGACCGAGCT
>JANJTY010000440.1 GCA_024710865.1 Lysobacteraceae bacterium
CGGTGCTGGCCTTCGACTACAGCCGGCGCTCGCGCGAGCAGGCGGCCGAGGCGGACGAGCTGCGGCGTTCGCTGGTCGAGGCGCGGCTGCACGCGCTGGAGCTGCAGATCCAGCCGCATTTCCTGTTCAACACGCTCAACGCCATCGCCGGGCTGGTGCGGATGGGGCGTGGAGACGAGGCGATCCGCATGGCCGCCGGCCTGGGCGATCTGCTGCGCTACGCGCTGGACCACGCCGGCCGCCAGCGGGTGCGGCTGGGCGAAGAGATCGAGATGCTCACGCGCTACCTCGAGATCCATCAGGCGCGGTTCCCGGACCGCATGTCCTTCGCGGTGGAGGTCGATGCGCCAGTCGAGCAGGCCGCCGTGCCGATCCTGATCCTGCAGCCGCTGGTGGAGAACGCCATACGCCACGGCGTGGAGCGATCCAGCGCGATGAGCCGCGTGCACGTGCAGGCAGCGCAGGTCGACGGCCGCTTGCGGCTGCAGGTGGCGAACCGCGGCACCCTCGCCTCTCCCGTGCTGGAGGGCATCGGCCTGCGCAACACGCGCGAGCGCCTGCGCACGCTGTACGGCGACGCTGCGCGGTTCGCTATCAGCGAATCCGGCGGGCGCGTGCTGGCCGTGGTGGATCTGCCCTTCGAGGCCTGGCCATGAACCTGCCCGCGCCGCCGCGGATGAAGGTGCTGGTGGTGGACGACGAGCCCCTGGCCCGCGCGAATCTGCGCGTGCTGCTGGACGCCGACCCCGAGGTCCAGCCGGTCGGCGACTGCGCCGGCGCCGAGGCCGTGGCGGCGATCGCGCGGCTGCGGCCCGACATCCTTTTCCTGGATGTGCGGATGCCCGGGCTGGACGGCTTCGCCCTGCTCGATCTGATCGGCCCCGAGGCGGTGCCGGCGGTGGTGTTCGTGACCGCCTTCGACCGCTACGCGCTCAAGGCCTTCGAGGCTCAGGCCCTGGACTACCTGCTCAAGCCCTTCACCGACGCCCGGTTCGCGGCGGCGCTGGCGCGCGCCAAGGCGCGCGTGCTGGCGCAGCGTCAGTTGGCCGCGGTCCAGGCGGGAATGGGCCCGATGACGCAGCCGCGCTATCGCACGCGCTTCCTGATTCCCGGCCGCGACAGGAGCGTGGTGGTGGAGGCCGCGGAGATCGACTGCGTGCGCGCGGCCGACGACCACATCGAGCTGCAGTGCGGCGGCGTCCGCCACCTGCTGCGCGAGCGCATGGACGAGATGGAGCGGCAGCTCGACCCCGAACAGTTCGCGCGGGTGCACCGCGGCGCCATCGTCAACCTGGCGCGCGTGCGCGAGGTGCATCCGCTGTTCCGCGGCGGCTGCGAGCTCAGGCTGGTCGACGGCACGGTACTGAAGCTGAGCCGCGACCGGCGCGCCGAGTTCGAGGCGCGCTTCGCGGTGCTGGGCGTGCGGCGCTGACGGACGGGGTCGCGCACGCACGCGGGCGCGCGGAACGAGGACGCCGTGACCGATTCGCCGCCGACTGCCGCCGGTTCGCCGCCGCCCTGCGCCGTTTCGCTGCCAGTCGCTTGCCCGACGCCGCGCGCGTGGCGAGTCTGGGTGCCCCCTGCCTGATCCGGCAGGCAGCCCCCCCCCTGGAGCACACCATGACCCGCTTGCTGTGGCTGATCCTGCTGGCCGGCACACCGACCGCCGATGCCATCGTCATCCGCGATGACGTTCCGGACCAGCGGTACCGGATGGCCGCATCCGGGTTTCCCGCACTGGCCGACATGCCCGTCGAGGGCCACGGCGTGCTGATCCACCCGCAGTGGGTGCTGACCGCCGCGCATGCGGTGGCGTGGCAGGCCCAGCTCGATGCCGTGGTGGTGGGCGGCACGCCGCGCGCGGTGCGCCGCGTGGTCATCCATCCGGGCTACCGGCAGCCGCCGCAGGCCATGGTCGATGCCGCGCTCGCGTCCGGCGACTGGGCCGCCTTCTTCGACTGCATGGCCGGCACCGACGACATCGCCCTCATCGAGCTCGCCGAGCCGGTGCAGGACATCGCGCCCGTGGCGCTCTACCGGGGCCCGGCCCTGGGCAAGACCGTGCGCATCCTGGGCCGCGGCGCCACCGGCACGGGCGCGCAGGGCCACGGATTGCAGGCTACCCGACGCACCGAGCTGCGCCAGGGCGAGAACCTGATCGATGTCGAGGACGGCCGCTGGATCGCCTACACCTTCGACGCCCCGCCGTATGCGCTGCCGCTGGAGGCTTCGATCGGCAGCGGCGACAGCGGCGGCCCGATTCTGATCGAGGTCGGCGATGAATGGCAGCTCGTCGGCGTCGCAGCGTGGAAGCGCGGCCTGGTCGAAGGCACCGCGCTGAAGCCAGGCAGGTACGGCGAGTCCAGCCTCGGCGTACGGCTGCAGCACTATGCGGAGTGGATGGCGCGGACGATGGGCATCCGTCCCGAGCCAGCGAGGTCGCCCTGAGCGTGGGACCGGGCGCTTCGTCTGGGCGGTAGCGACACAAGGCACGAGCCCTTCGGCCCACCCAGAGTGGCTACGCAAGTCGGCACGCACAGGCCCACGGGCATGCCTCCAACGTGGCGGAGACGTCGAGCCCCCTCCCGGAAGCACGAAGCCCGGCACAAGGCCGGGCTTCGTGGTCATGCGTGACGAATGGAAGGACTTAGAAGTCCATCCCGCCCATGCCGCCCATGCCGCCGCCACCGCCGTGGTCA
>JANJTY010000039.1 GCA_024710865.1 Lysobacteraceae bacterium
GTGCTTCAACTGCGCGTCTCACCAGGCAGGGCGCTCCCGACTCTCCGTTCGTGGTGAGGAGCCATCGAGGCGCGCGAAGCGCGAACGAGAGGGCGTCTCGAACCACCTGGCAACCCCGGTGGTTCGATCGCTCCGGTCTCGACCGCCCGCTGCGCGGCCGCCTCGACCTCCGCGCCTCACCACGAACGGTCATGGGGAGAGGGTCGCTTTGGAAACCGCCTCCGAAGCGGCGGCATGGGATGCCGCCCTGCGGCTGCGCTGCTGCGGCTTCACCCGCCGCCGCACCGCTCAATCCCCCAGCAAGGCGGCGATGGTGGCGAGGTGGGCGCTGGCGACTTCGGCCTTGCGCTGGGCGTCCTGTTCGGGGTCATGGCCGACGCGGTGCAGTTCGGCCGCGGGCAGTTCGCCGATGAAGCGGCTGGGCACGACGCGGAAGCGGTCGCCGTAGCGCTGGCGCCAGCGCGCGTGGCTCAGGGTGAGCTGGCGCTTGGCGCGGGTGATGCCGACGTACATCAGGCGGCGCTCCTCGTCGAGGCGGCCTTCCTCGATGCTGGCCTCGTGTGGCAGGTTGCCCTCCTCCACGCCGACGATGAAGACGAAGCCGAACTCCAGGCCCTTGGCGCCGTGCAGGCTCATCAGGCGCACGGCGTTGCCGGGCTCGTCGCGGTCGGCGTGGCTGAGCAGGGCGAGCTGGGCGGCGAGTTCGCCGGCGCCGCCGCGCACCGCCTCGAACCACTGGCCGAGTTCGTCGAGGTTGGCCTTGCGCCGCTCGAACTGCGCCGGCGCGCAGCCCGCCTTGAGCGCCAGCAGCTGACCGGATTCCTCGACCACGGCCGCGAGCAGCTGCGCGGCGGTGAGGCGTTCGCTGCGCTCGCGCAGGCTGTCGATCAGGCGGCTGAAGCCGTCCAGCGCGGCGGCGGCGCGCGCGGGCAGCTGCTTGACCACGTCCAGGCGCGAGGCGGCGCGGCCCAGGGTCAACCCACGCTGGCCGGCCAGTTCGCCCAGGCGCGCCAGCGTGGTCGAGCCGATGTCGCGCTTGGGCGAACCCACCGCGCGCAGGAAGGCGGCATCGTCGTCGGGATTGCTGATCAGGCGCAGCCAGGCCAGGGCGTCCTTCACTTCGCCGCGGTCGAGGAAGGCGGTGCCGCCGGACAGGTGGTAGGGCACGCGCAGCACCTGCAGGGCCTTTTCCAGCGGCCGGCTCTGGTGGTTGCCGCGGAACAGGATGGCGAAGTCGGACCACTCGGCGCCGTGCTTTTCCTTCAGGTAGCGGATCTCGGAGGCGACGCGCTCGGCCTCGCGTCCGTCGTCTTCGCACTCCAGCACGCGGATCGGCTCGCCCTCGGGCAGGGTGCTCCAGAGTTTCTTCTCGTGCAGGTGCGGGTTGTTGGCGATCAGCACGTTGGCGGCGCGCAGGATGCGCGCGGCGCAGCGGTAGTTCTGCTCCAGCTTGATCACGCGCAGGTTCGGATAGTCCTTGCCGAGCTGTTCGAGGTTCTCCGGATTGGCGCCGCGCCAGGCGTAGATGCTCTGGTCGTCGTCGCCCACCGCGGTGAAGGCGCCGCGCGGGCCGGCGAGGGCACGCAGCAGGCGGTACTGGGTGGTGTTGGTGTCCTGGTACTCGTCGACCAGCAGGTAGCGCAGGCGCTCGCGCCAGCCGGCGGCGCAGTCGGGATCGGCTTCGAGGATCTGCAGCGGCAGGCGGATCAGGTCGTCGAAGTCGACCGCGTTGAACGCGGTCAGGCGGCCCTGGTATTCGACGTAGAGCTCGGCCGCCTCGCGCTCGCGCGCGCTGCGCGCCGTGGCCTGCGCCTGCTCCGGCGTCAGGCCCTCGTTCTTGGCGCGCGAGACCAGGCCGCGCAGGGCGTCGATGGCGTCGGGCTTGGCGCCGCGCGGGGCCAGCTCCTTCACCAGCGCGGCGCTGTCGTCCGAGTCGAAGATGGAGAAGCCGCGGCGCAACCCGGCGCGCTCGAGTTCGGTCTGCAGGAAGCGCAGGCCGAGCGAATGGAAGGTCGAGACCGTGAGGCCCTCGCCCTCGGGCCCGCGCAGCAGCCTGGCGACGCGCTCGCGCATCTCGCGCGCGGCCTTGTTGGTGAAGGTGATGGCGGCGATCTTCGCCGCCGGCAGGCCGCGCCGCTTGACCAGGTGCGCGATCTTCTCGGTGATGACGCGGGTCTTGCCGCTGCCGGCGCCGGCCAGCACGAGCAGGGGCGTGTCGCAGTGGCGCACGGCCTCCTGCTGCTGGGGATTGAGTCCGGTCATGCGCGCGGGGACGGGCCTTGCTGGGGGCGCCATTCTACCGGCGGCAGGACGTGCGTCAGGGCCGGAATCCGGCCCGGCCGCGGCGCTGCTACCATGCCCGCCCCGCCTGATCGCTGCTGCACCGTCCGCCGTGGCCAAGCTCTAGTTCTACTACTCGGCGATGAACGCCGGTAAGACCACCACCCTGCTGCAGAGCGCGCACAACTACGCCGAGCTCGGCATGCGCACGCTCATCCTCACCCCGCGCCTGGACGACCGCTATGGCCAGGGCGTGGTGGCCTCGCGCATCGGCCTGCGCGCGCAGGGCACGGTGTTCGAGCGCCAGGACGACCTGTTCGCCCTGGCCCGCGCCGACATCGCGCGGAACGGGCCACTGCACTGCGTGCTGACCGACGAATCGCAGTTCCTGTCGCGCCGCCAGGTCTGGGAGCTGACCGAGATCGTCGACCGCCTGAACATCCCGGTGCTGGCCTATGGCCTGCGCACCGACTTCCGCGGCGAGCTGTTCGAGGGCAGCCAGTACCTGCTGGCCTGGGCCGACAGCCTCACCGAGATCAAGACCATCTGCCACACCGGGCGCAAGGCGACCATGGTGGTGCGGGTGGACGAGCACGGCCGCGCCATCACCGACGGCCCGCAGGTCGAGATCGGCGGCAACGAGCGCTACGTCTCGGTCAGCCGGGCCGAGTTCAAGAAGATCACCGAGGGCCGCGGCCGGATCGAGCTGATGCAGCCGCGCTTGCCGCTGGAGCCCGAAACCTCGTCGGAGACGGCGTAGGGCGAATTCCGACCCGCTGCCGTGCGTCGCGGAGGGGGCGAGGCGACTGGCAGGGGAGGGAACCCGCCCTGCGGCCGCCGACGCCGCGCAGGGCGGCTTCCCAAGCCGCCGTTCGGCTAGCGCTGGCAGCGCGGGCAGTACACCGTCGCGCGCTGGCCCCAGTCCGCCGCCTTCAGCGTCGCGCCGCAGGCCTTGCACGGCGCGCCGGCGCGGCCGTAGACGAACAGCTCCTGCTCGAAGTACCCCGGCGCCCCGTCCGGGCTCAGGAAGTCCCGCAGGGTGGTGCCGCCCCGGGTGATGGCGTGGGCGAGGATGGTCTTCACGGCCGCGGCCAGCCTGGCGTAGCGCTCCCGGCTCACGCTGCCGGCCGCGCGGCCGGGGGCGATCCCGGCCTGGAACAGGCTCTCGGCGGCATAGATGTTGCCCACGCCGACCACGATCGCCTGGTCCATCAGGAAGGCCTTCACCGGGGCCTTGCGGCCGCGGCTGCGTTCGAACAGGTAGTCGCCGTCGAAATCGTCCGACAGCGGCTCGGGGCCGAGGTGGGCCAGCAGCTCGTGGGTCTCGCCGGCGGGCTGCCAGAGCAGGCAGCCGAAGCGGCGCGGGTCGGTGAAGCGCAGCACGCGGCCGGAATCGAGGGCGAGGTCGACGTGGTCATGCGCGGCCACCGGCGTCTTCGCCGGCAACACCCGCAGCATGCCGCTCATGCCCAGGTGCAGCAGGGCGCTGCCGGGCGCGGTGTCGAGCAGCAGGTACGTGGCACGGCGGCGCACGCCGGTCACGGCCTGGCCGGGCAGCTCGCGCGCCACCTCGGGCGGGATGGGCCAGCGCAGGTCCGGGCGGCGCAGCACCACGCCGGTGACCAGGCGGCCTTCCACGTGCGGCGCCAGGTCGCGCCGGGTGGTTTCGACTTCGGGCAATTCGGGCATGGGCGAAGTGTCGCAGAGCCGGCCCGGCGCGGGTCAATTGCCGCGCCCCGGCGCGCGGCATAGCCTAGGCGGATGCGAGATCGGAAGTGCGGCGGGGAGGGGCAGAGGGTATTATGGCGTGTAGATCTCGGTGGGCGCCGGAGCAGTAAAGCGGGGGGGGGGG
>JANJTY010000495.1 GCA_024710865.1 Lysobacteraceae bacterium
CGCTCCATAGGCGAGGCGCTCGGCGGCCTGGCAGAAGGCGAAGTACGAAGTGCCCCAGTGGGTGCCGAGCTCGACCAGGATGTCGGGCCGAACCGCCTCGACCACCCACATCGCGAACGGTACGTGTTCGATCCAGGCCGACTTCTCCAGATAGGCCGGGCGTCGGAACATCGACGGAAGCAGGAGCGGATCCACCGCCAGCGCTTGAAGCGCAGCGCCGGCGTCCAGCGCCGCCGCGGTGTCCGGCTGGGGCATTGCTGCGGCGTGCGTGCTCATGCTCATCTCCACTGCTCAGTCTGGAACGATGAAACGGCGCGCTGCGAAACCCACCACGTGGATTCGCGTCGAGCCCCGATGGGTACTGGCCTGCGCAGATCGGCACCAGGCGGCGAGGACAGGAACCCGACCCGAGGGCCTTGCGGGCGGCCGCAGTGTAGCTCCAGGCGCTTCGATCTGGCTTGCAGCGGTGATTCCGCCAGCGCTACGCCGACGCACGCCAGGCCGCCCGCCCGTTTCGATCCTGGCACCGATGTCGCGGCTACCCTGCCACGGCCGGCGTGCCCAAGGGTGGTCCCGCCACGCGGGCGGGCGCGGGCCGGCCGGTCCTTCTCGGCACAGTCCCTCGCGGTTTCGATCGAGCGACTGTCGGATTCGGCCCGGGCGTGCGGAGAACCGCACGGTAAGGCCTGGGAAGTCCCCTGCGTTTGCGCGGGCACGGTGCGCGTTGGCCGAAACATTCTCTCGCGGCATTCAGCGCCGCCGAAGCACCACGAAGTCCTGGATGAATGAATTGGCGGCGGCAACGACGTCCAGGATCTCGAAGCGCCTGCCCCAGAGTTGGCGCACGTGCGCGCGGGATTGGTAAGTGGCGCGGTAATAGGTGTCGCGATCGGCGCCGATCGCCGCATCCGGAAGTGCATCGAAGAATCCGAAGCGATCGACGAAGGGCAGCGCGATGTTGTCGTTGATGCGGTAGGTCGCGTACTCGCCGTGCGTCGTCAGCAGGGCGCAGCCCCCGGGCTTCAGGATGCGCGCGATCTCCTCCAGCCAGAGACTCTGATTGAGCTCGGTAAGGTGGGTCATGACCGAGATGCCGTACAGCAGGTCGACCGAGGCATCGGGTTCTTCGAATCCATCGAGCCCAAGGACGCCGAATCGACCGAGCTGTGGCACGTTGTGCTGGCACCACGCGATATTGACCTCGTCGATGTCGAGGCCCACAAGGCTTTGCCGCGTCGCGGTCGGCAAACCGGCATAGGGGGCTGTTTCCCGGAACTGGCGCAGAACACGGGCGCAGCCGCTGCCCCAGTCGAGCACCGTTTCGAACTGCGTGAGGTGGCGCCCGAAGTAGTGCTTTGCCAGGCGGTCCATCTGCATGAACGTCGTGGCGCCACCGATCTGGTAGGTGAGGTCGCTCGCATTGGGCCCCGAAATGCGCCGAAGGTTCGACTCACCCGGCAAGGGTCCGATGCGCAGACCGGGGTCGAACACCCCCGGAGGCACGGCGATCGCGCACAGGCTGGCGTGCAGGACTTCGCGCTGGGTTCGCGCGGTGGGTGCCGTGAGCGCGACCGTCGACACCCGCTCGCGCAAGGCTGGCTTTGTGCTTGGGTCCAGCGCGACCGAGGCGAACGCACCCTGCTTGCCGCGGAACACAGGGGTCTGGATGGGCGCGGACGGGCAGCGAACGCCATCGACGTCCAGTTCCGGCATCGGCCCGCCTGCGGGATGCTGCGTCATCACGCCGATCCGCAGGGCCGAACCCTCCAAGCGGTAGCTCGGCGTCATGAACGTGATCCGGGCGAGATCGGCTTCAACCTCGGCGTCCATGCCCGGCGCCAGGGGGATGCTCAGGTCGCGCCCGCGCGCGAGCGGTGTATCGGTGCCGGCAAAGCACACGCTGAAAGGCAGGTCGGGGCGCAGGCCATTGGCGAGGGGAAAGACCCAGCGCCAGCGGTGCGTGGGCGCTTCGGACACCTCCAGGCCGAGCGCACGCACCACGTCCTGGGAGCGGCGAATCGGTCGCAGGCTCAGCAGAATCTGGCCGTCCTGCACGATACAGACGTTGACCGAATCATCCGGTGCATCGAGATCGAGCGCCCAGCCCTCGATCAGCAACTGGTCCGCCCGGTCGACATGGCCCTTGAGGCGACTCATCCGGATGATTCCTTGCGTTGGGCGGTGGCGGGTCGCGAATCATGCCGCGTACGCCGCCTGGAAGGAAGCATGGGCGACACTGGCCTGGTCAATTCCGAGCCACGGTGGTTCGATCGATTTCGCCTCCGCGCTGGGCCAGCGGTGGCGTTACCATCGCCCGAAATGCCGCTGCGCGAATCGGAACGCGGCGCGCGCGGATCGCTCGCTTGCCGGCCCCGGCGCATGCGGTCGGCAGTGCGCTCAAGCCATCGCAAGCAATGCCCGGATCCGCTCGGTGCGCACGCGCATCAGCGCCGCATCGCCGCGCGCTTCGACATTCAGCCGCAGCAGCGGCTCGGTATTCGACGCGCGCAGGCTGAAGCGCCAATCGCCGAAATCCGCCGACACGCCATCCGTGGTGTCGAGCACCGGGGCTTCCGCGGCGAATGCTTCGAGCACGTGGGCGATCGCGGAGCGCGTATCGCTGACGCGGAAGTTGATCTCGCCACTGCACGGATACGCCGCCATGCGGTCCTCGACCCAGTCGGCCAGGCTGCGGCCGCTCTGCGAGACGAGTTGGGCGATCAGCAGCCAGGGAACCATGCCCGAGTCGCAGTAGAAGAAGTCGCGGAAGTAGTGGTGCGCGCTCATCTCGCCGCCGTAGATGGCGTCCTCGGCGCGCATGCGTTCCTTGATGAAGGCGTGGCCGGTCTTGCTCTGCACCGGCACGCCGCCGGCGGCCTGCACCATCTCGATGGTGTTCCAGGTCAGGCGCGGGTCGTGGATGATGCGTCCGCCCGGGTAACGCTGAAGCAGGGCGGTCGCGAGCAGGCCGACGAGGTAGTAGCCCTCGATGAAGCGTCCGTCGTGGTCGAAGAAGAAGCAGCGGTCGAAATCGCCGTCCCAGGCGATGCCGAAATCGGCGCTGTGCGCGCGCACCGCGGCGGCGGTGGCCTCGCGGCACTCGGGCAGGAGCGGATTGGGGATGCCGTGCGGGAAGCGGCCGTCCGGCTCGAACTGCAGGCGCACGAACTCGAAGGGCAGGTGCGGCGCGAGGGCATCGACCAGCACGCCGGCGCCACCGTTGCCGGCATTGGCCACGATGCGCAGCGGCTTGAGCCTGGCGGCATCGACGTAGCCGAGCAGGTGCCGGATGAAGGCGGACTTGTCTTCGTCCTTATGCGTGGTGCCTGGGGTCGCGGCATCGGCGAACCGGCCAGCGGCGGCGCGGTCGCGGATGGTGAACAGGCCGGTGTCGCCACTGATCGGGCGCGCCTCCTCGCGCACCAGCTTGAGCCCGTTGTAGTCCATCGGGTTGTGGCTGGCGGTGACCATGACGCCGCCCGCCGCGCCGCGGTGCGCGGTCTGGAAGTAGACCTCTTCCGTGCCGCACAGGCCGATGTCGATCACGTCCCGGCCGCTGCGCAGGAAGCCGTGCGCCAGCGCGGCCTGCAGCGAGGGACTGCTGAGCCGGACATCGCGCCCCAACACCACTGGACCGGGCCCGAGCAGCTCGGCGGTGGCGCGTCCGATGCGCTCGGCCAGGCCTTCGTCGAGCTCGTCCGGCACGCGGCCGCGGATGTCGTAGGCTTTGAAGCAGGCGAGGGTCATTGGCCGTCTCGGCGTCCGTGCGGGGGCGCGATGCTAGCGCCCCGGCCGGTTCCTGTCCCGTTTTGTCGTCCCTTCGCGCCGCGCCGATGGCGCAGGCGGCGCCACCCTGTGCCGACGCCCGGGTTAGATCTTGGGCGCGGTGGAGGTCGGCGTCCCGTCGACCAGGTTGTTGCCGGACACCACGTTGTCGCCGAAGGAAACGATCTGGCCGCCGCTGTTCAGCAGGCCGACGTCGTTGCCAGTGATGACGTTCCCCGACAGGCGCGCGATGCTGGATGCCCCGACCACTTTGACGCCGGCGGTGGCCGAACCACCCACGCCGTTGAAGTTGAGGGTCGAGCCCTCGATCGTCGCACGCGCCAGGTCGGTGCTGGAAATGACCGCGATGCCGTTGTTCGAGTTACCGCTGAGAGAGCTGTCGCGCACCACGACGTTGGCCCTGGCCTCGACGCGCAGGCCGATCTTGTTACCGTCGATGCGGGAGTCCTCGATCACGGCCACGGCCTGGCGTCCGGCGGCCGGACGGAGGGAGATGCCGGCATCGCCGGTGGGCGCGCTGGTCACGTTGCCGACGTGCACGTTGCGCAGGTGCAGTTGCGCGGCGCTGGTGGCGGCCTGCGCCGCCGGCTGGAAGTCGATGCCGCTCTCGCTGCAGCCGCGGATGGTGCTGTCCTCCACATGCAAGGCGGCGCCGCCGAGGAAGCGAATGCCGTCGAGCCCAGTCGATGTGCATTCGATGCTGATGTCGCGGATGGTCACGACGTCGTTGACGCCGGCGTTGACCACGATGCCGTTCGTCCCGCTGGCGAGGATGCCGGCCAGGTTGCCGGTGCCGTTGATCACGATCGACTTGGTGATGGTGACGGCGCCGTAGCTGCCGGGATCCAGCACGCTGATCTCGCCGCCGGCGGCGGTCTTCGAAATGGCGCCCGCGAAGGTCTTGCAGGGTGCGGTGCGGCTGCAGGGGTTTGCGTCGTCGCCGACGCCGGAGACCCAGGTGCGGGTGGCCTGGGCGGAGGCGCTGACAGCACCGATGGCGAACAGGAGGGCGAAGCTGACTCGAACGAGCACGGAGCGTGGGGACATGGCGGCGGTCCGGGACAATGACGCGCGCGGGCGTCGGCGGGGAACCGGGGCCGGGGTTGCGGCCACGGTCGCGCAGCACAAGTATGCTGCATCCACGCGCACGGCGAGCGTCCGTGGCCGGCGATCATGGACGATCGTGCGTTCGTGGCCGCATGCGACAGGGCGGGCGGTGGCATCATTCGTTCGTCCGAAGCGGCTTGGCCGGATCGAGACGTCCGCCGCGGCGGTCAGCAGCCACTTTTCCCGTGAGCATGGAACGAAGCACCGAACTAGCCTGGCAAAGTGCCCAGCATGGGAAGGGCCCGAGGCCCGTGCTCTTTTTTCGAGACTTCCGCGCCCCGAGCGGCGGGCACCTCAAGGTGTGGCACTACTTCCAGCACGTCGCCGCGCTGGAGGGCTTCCTGCCGCGCGTCTACTTCGCGCCCGGCTCGCGCCTGGACGAGTCCAATCCCTGGGTTGCGGCCGGCGTGCAACCCGAACGGGACTGGAATCCGGCACCGAGCGACATCCTGTTCCTGGGCGGGCTGGACTGGCGAGGGCTGGATGCCCTCCCGAAGCCGGGCGCGGGCCAGCCGGTGCTCAACATCATCCAGGGGCTGCGCCATGCCGATCCTGCCGACCCGCGCCATCCCTTCCTGCAGCGCCAGGCGATCCGGCTCGCGGTGAATCCGCTCATCGCCGAGGCGATCGCGCGCGTGCCCGGAGTGCGCGGCCCACTGCTGAGCGTTCCGATGGGGCTGGACCTGCCCAGCGGCATCGGATCGGGGCCGAGAGCCGGAGTTCTGGTCGCGGCGCTCAAGAATCCCGCGCTCGGGCGGCGACTGGTGCAGCAGCTGCGTGAGGCGGGCGTCACCGTACGACTGCTCGACATGCTGCTGCCGCGCAGCCGCTTCCTTGCGGAGGTCGCCTCGTCGGCGATCCTCGTCTGCCTGCCCGCGCCCAGCGAGGGCTTTTACCTGCCTGCGCTGGAGGGCATGGCCCTGGGCTGTATCGTGGTTTGCCCGGATTGCGGCGGAAACCGGGTCTACGTGCGGCCGGGCGTCAATGCGCTGCAGCCGGGGTGGGAGGTCGACGAGCTGCGCGACGCAGTGCGTCTCGCCGCGTCGATGGATCAGGCGACGGCGGATCGGATGCGCAAGGAAGCGAGCGCCTCGGCGGCGGAGTTTTCGATGCGCGCCGAGCGCGATGCCTTCCACGCCATCCTGCGCGATGTCGATAAGCTCTGGGCGTCCTGTGCATGAGCGTGCAGGTGGGCTGCGACATTCTCCTCACCGGACTGCCGCGCAGCGGCACCAACCTGACCTGCGCCCTGCTAAATCGCGTACCGCAGACAGTGGCCCTGGCCGAGCCCATGGACGTCGCGGAACTGGGCCGCGCCGGCGGCCGGGTGCAGGCGCTGTGGGCGATCGAGCGGTTCTTCCGCTACCAGCGGCATTCGCTGCTGCAGGACCGCGTCGCCATCACCCGACACTCGGGTGGGGCAGTACGCGACAACTTCTTTGCCGCCGAGCCGGGTGCGGATGGGCTCCGACACTCGCGCTCCGACCGCGGAGCGATTGCGTTCGAAAAGCCCCTCGATCCCGACTTCCGCCTGGTGATCAAACATCCGGCGGTGTTCAGCGGCTTGCTGCCGGAACTGGCCGGAGCGTTTCCGTGCTTCGCCCTGATCCGCAATCCACTGCCGGTGCTCGCCTCCTGGAACTCCAATCGAATTCCAGTGCGCGAGGGACGTATCCCCGCCGCGGAAGGCGTCGATCCCGGCCTGCGGACTGCGCTGGATGCCATCGATTCGCGCGAGGCGCGCCAGCTGTATGTGCTCGACTGGTTCTTCCGGCGTTTTCGCGAAGCGCTGCCGGATACGCACCTGATCCGCTACGAGG
The DNA here is from genome assembly GCA_024710865.1 of Lysobacteraceae bacterium. Lineage (GTDB taxonomy): Bacteria > Pseudomonadota > Gammaproteobacteria > Xanthomonadales > Xanthomonadaceae > JANJTY01. The sequence continues at coordinate 6,714 of JANJTY010000495.1, forward strand.
CGCTCGTCGCCAGCCGTGGCCGGCTCCTGTCGCTGCTGTCGCCTGCGGCTGCCGCACTGGACGAGCCGTTGGCGTCGCGTAACGCCAGTCCGCTGTACGGCTGGGCGGCACTGTCGGATCTGGCTGCCCGGCTGCTGGACTCGGAGGGCGCCTACTGGCACTACTATCGGCGGGACGAGGTCGCGCGCCTGTTTCAGGAAGCGCTCGCGAGCGAGTGCGCCGGCGGCCCGCGCAGCGGAGCATCGGCATGATCCATTTTCTCGGCATCGGTGCGCAAAAGGCCGGCACGACCTGGCTGTTCCGGCACCTTGCCCGGCATCCCGGCATCGCGTTTCCGGCCGGCAAGGAGCTGCATTTCTGGAACCGCTTTCCCAATGCTGAGCCAAACGAATACCTGCAGCGTTTCCCGGCCTGCGACCCGGGGGTCCGCCAGGGCGAGATCACCCCGGCCTACGCCCTGTTGGAAGCCGACAGCATCGCCCGCGTGCGGGCTGCCAATCCCGAGTTGCGCGTCATTTACTGCCTGCGCAATCCGATCGAACGGGCCTGGTCATCCGCCCTGATGGCGGTGCACCGCGCCGAAATGCTTCCGGATGAGGCCTCGGACCATTGGTTCATCGATCACTTCCGTTCCGCCGGCTCGGTCGGGCGGGGTGACTACCTGACGACGTACCGACGCTGGCGCGCGGTGTTCGGGACCGAGCCCCTGCTGCTGCTGCGCTTCGAGGATGTGGTGGAGCGCCCAGCCGAGCTGCTCGAGCGCTGTGCCCGGCACATCGGCGCGACGCAGGGCTGGTACCGCGATGGCCAGGACGTGGATTTGAGCGAGCGCGTCTTCGCGGGTCCGGACCTTCCGATCAGGCCCGCGCTGCGGCAGGAACTCGAGCGCCTGTACGCGCGCGACATCGATGCCTTGGAGCGTGAACTCGGCTGGGATCTGACCGCCTGGCGGACGCCCTGACGACGCGGCGGGGCGTGTTCCGCCGCGCCGTCAGCGGTTCGGCCTCGGGTCTTACTCGCCCAGCTGTTCGGAGGAAAGGGACTCGATGCGAGCTTCCAGATCGCGGATCTGGCGGTGCTGCTGGAGGGTGTAAAGCGTAAGCTCCTCGACCTTTTCCAGCAGGCGCAGCTGCATTTCCGTCATGTTCAGCTTGCCCGCCGCAGCGACCTCGTCCTCGGACTGGACGTTCGGCAGGTGATGGTTGGCCTCGATGAAGGTCTGCAGTTCATCCAGCGGCATCAGTTCGTATCCCGGCTTGAACACGTAATCCGGTACGGTCATCTGCGTCCCGCCTTGGGCGAAGAAATTGCCGGACACGGTGAGGTTGCCGGCGACATCCAGGGTGAATTCGGCCGCCGCGGTGGCGTCGTCCGGCGCCACGAAGACCAGGTTGCCTCCGCTGCCGCTGCGGATGCGCCAGCGCTTGCCATTCTGGCCGCCGTTGGTGTTGTTGAGGTCAATCGCCACCGGGCCGTTGCTGGAAACCTCCAGTTTCTGCTGCGGGTTGGCGGTGCCGATGCCCACGTTGCCGGCCGCCGAGACATCAATCGAACTGGTCGGCGCGCCGGGCCGGATGCGGAACGGCAGCAGACTGCCGCTGGTCACGTCGCGCACGAAGAAGTTGGCCTCGTTGCCGGCGATGTCCCAGGTCTGGGCGGTGAAGCCGCCGCTGTTGTTCTGCTCCAGGCGGATACCCGGTGTGTTGCTGGTCGCCACGTGCAGGTCGAGCACCGGGGTGGAGGTGCGGAAACCGACGCGACCGGTGGAATCGATGAAGAGGCTGTTGCTGGCCGCCCCGGCGGTGACGGTGAGGGGCACCTTGGCGCCGGTGATGTCCTCGATCGAGAACTTGTTCGCGCCGCCGCTGGCCGAGTCGTTCGCGGTGAGCTGCCAGTCGTTCGAGGGGAAGGTGCCGGTGCTGGTGTCCTCGAACTTGATGCGCAGGTTGTTTTCCTTCAGCTTGATCGTGTCGAAGCCGAAGTTTTCGTTGTTGACGCAGTCGAAGCCGAAGCAGCCGCTGCCCTGCACGATGAGGTCGTCGGCGATGACCTGGTCGCGGGTGTCGCCGTCCGAATCGTCCTTCTCGGTGGTGCTGGCGCGGCCCTCGACCAGGGCTGCATCGAAGTGGAAGCGGCCATCGACCACGGCGAAGCTGCCACTCTCGATGATGCCCGTCGGGCCCGCCTTGGTCTGCTCCGCCGCGTCTCCGTCGCGCACGACGACGCCCATCACCGGCACGACCTCGTAGGTGTAGACGCCGTCGGGGAAGCCCTTCCCAAGCAGTTTGCGCGAGATCAGCAGTCCTTCGTGGTCCAGCGCGGTGTGCTGGATGACCTCGCCGTCGGGGCGCGCGATGCGCAGGTCGAAGGCGGCTGCCTGGGTTTTCGGCGTTATCGCAATGCCGTCGGAGAGCACCTTCAGTTCGGCGGCGCTGGCGCTGCCCAAGGCAAGCGCGATGCCGGCGGTGAGCAGTGCCGCTACAGTGCTGGTGGACCTTTTCATGCTGGTTGTCCCCCGTATGGACAAGTGAGGTTCGAAGCTGCCGGTCCGGACATCCAGCGCGGGCCGGTTTCCCCCGGACCTCCAGTATGCGCCCGGCATGGGCAGGGACCAAGCATGGGCCGCACTGGACGTTCGGCGAGGGCGAACGGCCCGCGCGCGCAATCGGGCCCGAAGCGGGCGCCGACTCACGCAGCGTTCCACTGCGGCGCGGGTATCCTTGCCGAACCAAGGCCCTCGCGCCGCGCGCTGGCGGGCCGCTCACTTCGCTCCGGGAAGGCAGCTCATGTCTGGAAGACTCCTGTCCGGGCCCGCCACGGGCCTGTTCGCTTTCACTCTCGCGCTGGCGCTAGCCGCCTGCGGCAGCACCGACGAAGGGCCGGCCCGCAGTGCGGCGCCCGCCGGCGTGGCGGTGTCCCTGCATGACGTTCAGGAAACCCGCTGGCGCGACACCCTGGAGGCGCTCGGCACCGCGCGCGCGAATGAATCGCTCACCATCACCGCCAAGGTCACGGAAACGGTCGAGCGGGTGAATTTCGAGGACGGCGACCTGGCCGAGGTCGGCCAGGTCCTGGTCGACCTGTCGGGACGCGCCGAAGTGGCGCAGCTGGAGGAGGCGCGCGCCGCGCTCAAGGAGGCCCAGCAGCAGCTCGACCGCCAGCAGGGCCTGGTCGAGGCCGGCACCATCGCGCGCAGCCAGCTCGATACCCAGATCGCGGCGCGCGATTCGGCGCGGGCGCGGATGGACGCGATCCGGGCCCGGCTCGCCGACCGCGTCATCACCGCGCCCTTCAGCGGCCTGCTCGGCTTCCGCCAGGTCAGCCCGGGCACGCTGGTGACGCCCGGCACGCCGATCGCGACGCTGGACGACATCTCCACGATCAAGCTCGACTTCTCCGTTCCCGAGACCGCGCTGGCGCTGCTGGCACCCGGAAACACCGTGCGCGCGATCAGCGCCGCGTGGCCCGGTCGCGAGTTCGAGGGCACGGTGCAGTCGGTCGACTCGCGCGTCGACCCGGTCACGCGCTCGGTCGTGGTGCGTGCGCTGATCCCCAATCCGGACACCCTGCTGCGCCCCGGCATGCTGCTGCGGGTGCGCCTGCTGCAGCCCGAGCGCGCCCTGCTGGCCGTGCCCGAGATCGCGGTGACCCAGATCGGCGAGCAGGCCTTCGTGTTCCGCCTGCAGCCGGACGGCACGGTGCGCCAGGTGGCGGTGCGCACCGGCGCGCGACGTCGCGGCGAGGTCGAGATCGTGGAGGGGCTGGCCGCTGGCGACCGCATCGTGACCGAGGGCGTTGTGAAGCTTCGCGATGGCGCGCGCGTGCGCGAGGTCGAAGCCGCGCCCGCCGCGGAGGGCTGAGCCATGCTGCTGTCCGACCTTTCGATCCGCCGTCCGGTCTTCGCCTCGGTGCTCAGCCTGCTGCTGGTGGCGCTGGGGCTGATGGCCTTCTCGCGCCTGACCCTGCGCGAGCTGCCCGACATCGATCCACCCATCGTATCGGTCGAGGTCTCCTACCCCGGCGCCTCCGCTGCGGTGGTCGAAACCCGCGTCACCCAGATCATCGAAGATGCCGTTTCCGGCATCGAGGGCGTCGACCTGCTCGAATCGCGCAGCGTCAACGGCAGCTCCGACGTGACCCTGGAGTTCAGCCTGTCGCGCGACATCGAGGCCGCCGCCAACGACGTGCGCAGCGCGGTGGCGCGCGTCGCCGACCGCCTGCCGGAAGAGGCCGAGGCGCCGGAGGTGAGCAAGGTCGAGAGCGACGCCGATCCGATCATGTGGCTGAACATGAACTCGGCGCGCATGGACACCCTGGCCCTGTCCGACTACGCCGAGCGCTACGTGGTCGACCGCCTCTCGAGCATCGATGGCGTGGCGCAGGTGCGCGTTGGTGGCGGCCAGCGCTACGCCATGCGGATCTGGCTGGATCGCGGCGCGCTGGCGGCGCGCGGCCTGACCGTGGGCGACGTGGAGCAGGCCCTGCGCGCGGAGAACGTCGAACTGCCGGCCGGACGGCTCGAGTCGGCCGAGCGCGACTTCACCCTGCGGGTGCAGCGCGGCTACGCCTCGGCCGAGGACTTCGCCCGCCTCGCCATCGCCAAGGGTGCGGACGGGCACGTGGTGCGCCTGGGCGAGGTCGCCGAGGTGGCGCTGGAGTCGGCCGAGCGGCGCGCCTACTTCCGCGGCAATGGCCAGCCCAATATCGGCATGGGCGTCATCAAGACCTCCACCGCGAACAGCCTGGACGTGGCGCGCGACGTGCGCGAGCTGCTGCCGGAGATCCAGCGCGGCCTGCCCGAGGGCACCGACATCTTCGTCGCCTTCGATTCGACCACCTTCATCGAGGCTGCGGTCGATCGCGTCTACATGACCCTGATCGAGGCCGTGGCCCTGGTGCTGGTGGTGATCTTCCTGTTCCTCGGCAGCCTGCGCGCCGCGCTGGTGCCGGCGCTGACCGTGCCGGTCTGCCTGGTGGCCGCCTTCATCGCGCTCTGGGCCTTCGGCTACTCGATCAACCTGCTTACCCTGCTGGCCCTCGTGCTTTGCATCGGCCTGGTGGTGGATGATGCCATCGTGGTGCTGGAGAACATCCAGCGCCGCGCCGACCTCGGCGAACCGCCGCTGGTGGCGGCGGCGCGCGGCACCCGCCAGGTCGGATTCGCGGTGATCGCAACGACCGCCGTGCTGGTCTCGGTGTTCCTGCCGATCGGGTTCATGGAGGGCAACAACGGACGCCTGTTCCGCGAACTGTCGGTGGCGCTGGCCGGGGCGGTGGCGATCTCGGCCGTGGTGGCGCTTTCGCTCACCCCGATGATGAGTTCGCTGCTGGTGCGCCCGCATACCGAACCGCGCGGTTTCAATGCCTGGGTCAACGCGCGCCTGCAGGGGCTGACCGAGGCGTACCGCGGCGCCCTGTCGCGTTCGGTCGGTCATCCCCTGCTGTTCGGCGCGGTGCTGGTGGCGGTGATGCTGGCCAGCTACGGCCTGCTGCGTATCGTGCCGAGCGAGCTCGCGCCGCCCGAGGACCGCGGCGCCTTCTTCATCAGCATGCAGGGCCCCGAGGGCGCCGGCTTCGACTACAGCGTGCGCCAGATGCAGCGCATCGAAGAGCGCCTGCTGGCCTGGGCCGGCGACGGCAAACCGATCGACCGCGCCAACACGCGCGTGCCGGGCGGCTTCGGCGCGAGCGAAGAGATGCACACGGGCAATGCCATCGTCCTGCTCAAACCCTGGAACGAGCGCGACATGGACACCGGCGCCCTGGTCGACACCCTGCGCGCCGAGCTGGCCGATCTGCCGGTGCGCGCCAACCCGATCGTTCGTTCGGGCCTGGTGCGCTCGCGCGGCCAGCCCCTGCAGGTGGTGCTGGGCGGCCCCGACTACGCCGAGCTGGCGCAGTGGCGCGACCGCCTGCTGGAGCGCATGGAGTCCAATCCCGGCCTGTTCTCGGTCGATTCGGACTACAAGGAAACCCGCCCGCAGCTGCGGGTCGAGGTCGACCAGGCCCGCGCCGCCGACCTCGGCGTGTCGGTGGGCGAGATCGGCCGCGCGCTCGAGACCATGATGGGCGCGCGCCGCGTCACCACCTTCGTGCAGGGCGGCGAGGAGTACGACGTGATCCTGCAGGCCCGCGCCGAGGAT
>JANJTY010000510.1 GCA_024710865.1 Lysobacteraceae bacterium
GTCGCGGCCGGCGGTGCGTCTGTGCCTGATCGCCTACCGCGACCGCGGCGACGAGTACGTCACCCGGCGCTTCGATCTCACCGCCGACATCGATTCGATCTATGCCGAGCTGACCCAGCTGCGCGCCGACGGCGGCGGCGATACGCCGGAGGCGGTGAACCAGGCCCTGCACGAAGCCGTGGAGCTGACCTCATGGAGCGCGCGCGAGGATGTGCTGCGGGTGATCTTCCTGGTCGGCGATGCGCCGCCCAGCGTCTACGCGGACGAACCGCAGTACCCGCAGATCGCGGCGCGCGCGCGGCAGCGCGGCATCCTGATCAATCCGGTGGTCTGCGGCGGCAGCGGCGAGACGCTGCGCAGCTTTGCCGACATCGGCCGCCAGGGCGGCGGCGAGCTGGCGCAGATCGCCGACGCCGGGCGGGTGGAGCGCATCGAGACGCCGATGGACCAGGACCTGGCCGCGCTCAACCAGCGCCTGGGTCGCTTGATCCTGCCCTACGGCGATGAGGCCGCGCGCGAGTCGGTGCTGGCCAAGCAGGACCTGGCCGAGCGCATGAACGATGCCGGCGTGTCCGATCGCCTCGCCTTCAACCGCCGCACCGCGCGCATTGTGCAGGGCCGAGGCGACCTGCTGCAGGATCTGGATGGCGGCGTCGTGCGCCTCGATGCGCTCGATCGCGCGCAGCTGCCGGAGGACGTGCGCAGCATGAGCGAGGCCGAGCTGCTCGCCTTCCTCGAGGACGTGCGCCAGCAGCGCGACGGCCTGCAGCGCGTGGTCGATCGTTTGATCGAGCAGCGCAGCGCCTTCATCGAGGCCAGGCGCGCCGGCCAGCCGCAGGGCTTCGACGGCGTCGTGGCACGGATCATCGAAGGGCAGCTGGCGGGGTCGCGGGTGGCGGCGGAGTGAGTTCCATCGCCCGGACACGTGGCCCGTGGGCCGCGCATCGGGGGTGGCGGCGTGAATCCGACGGCGCAGCTGAGTCCAGCGCCCGTCCCGGATGCGCTGCGCTTATCCGGGCTACGTGGTTGCGGCGGCAATTGGTGCAGGCGGCATCTGTAGGATGCCGGTGAGCGCAGCGAACCGCATCAGCGCGACCACGCACCGCGAGCGCGCGCGATTCAATCGGCTGTGTCGGGAAGAGCCGATGCGTTTCGCTTTCGCTCAATGCATCCTACGGCGCTACGAGCGGCTCTGGCGAACACGAAGGCGATGGGGAAGGGCTCCGTAGGATGCTGGTGAGCGCAGTGGACCGCATCGCCTTTTCCCCCCAGCGCTAGCGTGCACCGATCCAAAGGGCCGTGCCGCGAAGAGCCGAAGCGCATCGCCACCGCTCGGCGCATCCCACGAAGCTGCCGTGGCCCCGCCGGCCGGATTGGCGCGGATCGCACCGATCCTGCAACGATGCACGCCTTCGGCTGCCCGGCGCAGCGCCGGGTGACGAGGACGCGATGGCTGGATCAGGCAAAGGCGAGCGCACGCCCCCCGCGCTGCGCGTGGCGTTGCTGACCGCGCTGGCGATGCTGGCCTTCGCCGCCAACTCGCTGCTGTGCCGGGAGGCGCTGGCGACGGGCGACATTGGCGCCGCGACGTTCACGCTGGTGCGCATCGTCTCCGGCGCCGCGGTGCTCGGCCTGATCCTGCTGGTCCGCTTCCGCGCGCACGGTGTGGGCGGCAGCTGGGGCGGGGCGGCGGCCCTGTTCGGCTACGCGGCCGGGTTCTCATACGCCTATCTCAGCCTGAGTGCGGCGACGGGCGCGCTGATGCTGTTCGGCGCGGTGCAGCTGAGCATGATCGCGTACGGCCTCTGGATCGGTGAACGCTTAAACCCGCGCCAGGCGATCGGCGTCGTCGCAGCGGCCGCGGGTCTGATCTGGCTCCTGCTGCCGGGCGTCGAATCGCCGCCGCTGCTGGGCGCCGTGCTGATGCTGGCTGCGGGCCTGTCCTGGGGCGTGTATTCCCTGCTCGGTCGCGGTGCGGGCGATCCCACCGTCGCCACGGCCGGCAACTTCATCCGCGCCGTTCCGCTGGCGCTGCTGGTGTTCGTGCTGCTGGGCGGTGCAGAGCCCATCAGCGCATCGGGCATCGGTTACGCCGTGGCGTCGGGCGCGCTGGCATCCGGCCTCGGCTATGCGATCTGGTATGCCGCCCTGCCGTCGCTGCGGGCCACCACGGCGGCCACGGTCCAGCTCAGCGTGCCGATCCTCGCCGCGCTGGGCGGCGTGGTGTTCCTGGGCGAAGCGCTGACCCTGCGCTTCGGCCTCGCGGCGTTGGCCGTGCTGGGCGGGATTGGGCTGTTCGTGTTGGGCAAGGCGAAGGTGCGCGGCGTGGGTTGATGCGGTGGGCGGGGGACTGCCTGTGTCCATTGGCGAGCACATGGCGCGGCCGCGCCTCTTGGGCGTGCGTTCCAGGGTTCAGTGGTCGGTTCGCCTCCAGCCCATGTTGTTCACGCAGATCCGTTGGCCGGAGGCCACCCTGCCTTAGCCTCCTCGCGAGCATGCGTGGCGGCTTCAGCGCAGGCCCGATCAGCTGTATCGACGCCTGCCCGACCGGCGTAGGCCGCATCGGGTGGCGATCCCTGGCGTCGGTGATTCCGACACCGGGGGCCACCCGTGTTGCGATGGCTGCAGGCCGATCTGCGGCCTCGGGTCGCGCGTGTCGGCGCTTTGATCGATCGCGGCTTCGCAATCCGCGTTGAGCCAATGAGGGGAACACGGGCTTGGTCGACGCGGGTACGTGCCCGGCCCCGTGCCGCTTTGATGCCAGGGAGGACAAGTCCATGTTGCGATGCGCAAAGCTGAGCGCTGCGGTGGTCCTGGGGCTTCTGCTCCAAGGGTGTGCGGTGAAGCCGATCAATTCGGATGGTGGTGTGACCAGCGATGTCGCCGCCTGTCCGACCGGACAGCAATCGAACGATGCCGTCTCCCAACTGTGCGGTGCAATCAACCTCGCCGATGGCTATCGGCGGGGCTACCTGCGGCGCGCCAGCACGCTGGGTGGCACGCGCGAGGGCCTCGGTTTCGCAGCGATCGGCGCATCGGTGCTGGGCCTCTACTACGCGGCGTCGCCGCAGCCTACTCGTCTGAACGCCGCGGGTGAAAGCATCGCGACCTCCAACTACGCACAGCGTGTTCGCCGCATGGGCGCCGTTGGGGCTGGCGGCTACGCCGTCGGACAGTGGGGGTTCTCAAAGGCGCGCGACCTCGTCTATCTCGACGGGGCGCAGGCGATGACCTGTGCGGTGCTCAAGGCATCGCCCGCGATACCTGCGCTGCAGGACCACGCGAGAATCGAAAGAGCGTATGAGGCGCTCGATCGAGAGATCGTCAACGTTGAAGGGGCGCTTAAAGGCTCACAGACGCTGGGCAACCGAGCAGAAGCCGAAGCCCTGTTGCTCGATGCGCGCAATCTTCGCGACGAGGCCTATCGCTTGATGGGAGAGGCCGAGGCTGCAGGTCACCAGTTGCGTGCCCGGGTGCAGCTCATCGACATCGAAGTGCGGCGACGCGTGGTCAACGATTCGCCGAGCTTCGAAAGCCTGGTGGCGCTCACGGCCAGCCTGCCCGGGGTCGCACGCAGTCTCGGTTCGGACCTCAGCCCAATCAAGGGCACGACCAAGCCGGCCGCCGTTCCAGACGGGGGAGCCAGCGCAGCCAGTGGCGGTGTGGATGCGGCGCTGATTTCACTCGAGGCCCTGCGCGAGGCTGTGAGTGACCTTCGCAGGTACCTGCATGCCCTGACCCGCATTCGCGGAGTCGTCGAGAGCGTCGAGCAGTGCGCCGTCGCTGGCGGCGCCGCGTTCCGCCTGGTACCTGCGGAGACGAACGCCAGCATCGCCAAGGGCGCGCGCTACGAAGTGGTCGTTACCGATCCGGTCGGGCATCCAAGCGCCACGCTTGCAGGCGGCCAGGCCGATGCCCTCTTGCTCAAGCCGATCGAAATCACCGGCAAGCCCCACGAATACCGGGTGATCGTCGAAGGCACGAAGCCCACGCAGTCGGGTGATCTACCGGTCCTGGCCGTCCGCAGTGCCTCTGGAATCTCGGGTGCCGACATCAGAATCAGCGTCAGCTCAGCCGCACCGGCCGATGGTGGCGCGAAGGATCCCGCCCCGGCCGAAAACACCGGTAAGCCGGACCCAGCCACCACGGGGGGAGAGTGTGAGGCAAAGGGGGCGAACGGGGCAGCCACTGCCTGTGCGTTCGACGCGAGCTACATCAAGGACCCTTACCAGGTGCTGGCAATCCAGTGCCTGGTCGGCGCGGCCCCGGACTGCCGGATGGGCGCCAAGACCCGAGACAAGATCCGCGCCTACCGCGTCGATCAGGATCTCCCAGCCGGAAACCATATCGATGCAGCGCTGAAAGAACGGGCGGCCGACCTGATCCTGGCGATCAATGCGGCACGGCAGGATTTCACATGCCCTGCAGAGCCGGGAACGTTGACTGCCTGCCCCAACGTCCTCACCCCGTGAGTTCCGCCGGTGCGCCTCAGAGAGCCTACGAGGCTTTGGTCTCGCAGCTTCGCCCTGGCCGCAAGCCAAGCAAGTCGCTTCAGCTTCACCGCGAGTGGCTCATCCAGCCCAACGTGGTGGGTATCGGCTACGGCAACCGGCTGGTTGGCGAGCAGCTGACCGGCGAGTCCGTGCTCATCGTCTATGTCCGGCGCAAGCGTCCGGTCTCGCCGGACGCGCCGCTTGCGATACCGCGGCAGATCCGGTTGGACGGGCTCGGCATCGTCGGGGTCGACGTGCGCGAGCAAGCGGTTGCGTCTGCTGCCAGCGCGCGGGCGCTCGCGATCCGCCGGCGATCGAGCGCTGCCCACGGTCGCGTGACCACTTGGGTACGCCGCGGGCGTCGCGAATATCTGCTCACATGCCAACATGTCGTCCAATCTGCCGGCCAGCCAGTGGATGCCCTGTTGGGAAGCTGGACGGAGATCGGGCGAGTTGCCCTGGTCGCCACCCTGGTTCCTGACTCGAGCGATGTTCAGCGCGAGGCCGATCAGGCCCTGGTCGTTCCAGGTAGTCCGGGAGACGCGCGGGGCGCGGGCTGGCCTCGATACGCTAGCGTCTCCACGCTGCCCCTCGCGCGAGACTCCATGCTGGTGGTTCGACATGGTCGACAAGCAGAAACGAGGGCGTGGGTGCTGGATCCTCGCGTCACCGAGAGAGTCACGATCGGCGGCAGCCAGTATTTCTTTCCCGATCTCATCAAGACCACGCTGGCCTCGATCAAGGGGGACAGCGGTTGTGCGGTCGAAGACCAGAGGGGCAATCTCGTCGGCTACGTCATCGCCGACACATCGCACCTGGCGAGCGGGGCCGACCATTTCACTCTCATCCAACCCATTGAGCCGGTCCTGCGCAGTCTGGGCTGCTCGCTGCCGCCTTCGTCCGGCGATCCGGTCTACCTTGCTCGACTGAGTGCCGCCGCAAGGGCGGTTGATCCAGGCCAGTCGGCGGGCTTGCCGCTCGCGCCGGATCCGCGCGATGTGGACGTGATGGCCCGAACTCTCTGGGGTGAAGCGCAGGGCCATGCACCAAGGGTGATGGACGCCTTTGCCCACCTGATCCGAAATCGCCTGCTGACGTTTGACGACGCGAGACGCGATGGGCGCTCGAAGTTCGGACGCGATCTGTCGGCCATCTGTCAGGACAGGCGTCAGTTCCGCAGCTGGAGCGATCGCGCAACCTTGGAATCCCTGGATGCGTCCGATGCGCAGTTCCGCCGTGCCCTCGAGACGGCTCATGCGGCGTTGTCCGGTCGGCTTGGTCTGGACCCGACCGGCGGGGCAACTCACCAACGGGTGGCTCGAGACGGGCCTGGCCGACGTCGATCCAACGGCCGCCCGGGCCTCTGCATCGAGGGACACGAGTTCTTCTGTCAGTAGCCGCAGCATCCCCGCCGACCGGCAGTCCGTCGAACCCAACCAGGACACCCGCCATGCTCAAACGCAACAGCCAAGGCCCCGAGGTTGCCGCACTGGTCGAAGACCTGCGCGCACTTGGGTATTTCAGCGGCGCGCGGACCGATGTGTTCGATCTGCAGGTCGCCCAGTCGGTTCGCGCGCTGCAGATGCAGGGCGCGGACATTGCAGGACGGCCACTCGTGGTGGACGGCATCGTCGGGCCGGTTACCCGATGGGTCATCGATACCCGGCTCGGCCGCCTGCCGCGACCGCGGCCGGCCGCCCCGGCTGCACTGCCCGCGCCGCCGAAGGGCGGTTCGGCGACGGGCCGGGCTGCGCTGGCGGTGGCCATGGCTGAGCTGGCCGCCGGTCATGGCGAAGTCGGCGGCGACAACCGTGGGCCGCACGTGCGGCGATACCTGAGCGGTCTGGTGCCCGAGGGCAGCAACTGGTGCGCCGGCTTCGTCAGTTTCTGCTTCCGCGAATCCGGACGGCCAATGCCTTTCACCTACAGCGTCGGTGCGCGCGACATCCTGCGCCAGATGAAGGCTGCCGGTCACCTGATCCATCCGACGCCCCAGGATCCGCCCCAACCCGGCGACATCATCGTCTGGTGGCGCGGCAGTCCGACGAGCTGGATGGGCCACATCGGCCTCGTGCACAGCTGCGAGGCTGGCGTACTGCGCACGGTCGAGGGCAACAAGACGCCCAAGGTCGGCAGCTTCGTCTACACCCTGGGGGCGATCAGCAAGCTGCTGGGCTTCGCTCGCGCGCCGTGAGCGGCGGGGGGCTCAGTCGCGGCAAGCAGGCAGCCGCCTGGCGTCCTCGAAGCCTTCGACCCGGCAGCGCCATTCGATGCTGCCGACGGGGCTCGCCTCAGGAATGAGGCGCAGGCTGGCGTCATCGGCGACCTCGGGGGCGATTTCGATCACGATCTCGCCCTGGTCGCCCAGCCGGATCGCGCGCACCGGGCCGCCGGCGTGGTCTTCCGGCGCGCCGAGGCCGAGTTCGTCGAGGCGTGACGGCCACTGCCCCGTGGACAGGTAGTATTCCGCGATCGCCACCCGCACCATGCCGGCGCGCGTCAGGGCCTCGGCCGCCAGCGCCTGACGCTGCAGGGCTGCACCTTCCGCCGCCAGCACCTCGCGCCGTGCGTTCTCGCGTTCGACGAGGGCATCGGCCGCCTCGCGCTGGCTGCGCACGCTTTCCTGCGCGCTGGCCTCGAGCTCGGCCGCAATCGCCTCCGCTTCCGCCCGCGCCGCGTCCAAAGCCACGCGCTCGCGCGACTCGGCCTGCTGCAGCCGCGGCTCCAGGACATAGCGGTGGTAGATGAACAGTGCGAGGCCACAGCCGAGCAGGACGGCGAGGAAGGTGAGGAGGGCGTTTTTCATCGGCGGACGATCGCATGGATTGGAGGGCGGTGTCGTTGTGCAGGCGAGCCACAGTCGGGCCCCGATTCGAGCGCCTCCGCACCAGCGCCATGCGTATGAGGGAGGAAGGAACCGCCGCGCGTTGTCGTCACCGTGGGGATGGCGCAGAGCCGGCTGCGTCCGCCTCGAATCCGCTCCGATGCACCCCGCGGCTGGGAAGGATGAAGGACCAGAATAGGTCGCGATCCTGGTTGCCATCGGCGACGCCCTGGACCAGGTCATGGGCTCGGCTGGTGAACACGGCGGTGGACCCGTCGGCCGAGAGGGCCAGTCCGCCGGCTCCTTCACTGGTGGTCCGGGCGCCCGACCACATCGATCGCGAGAGGAGAGTGACCTCAGCGCGGGCGACATCGTAGACGAACAGGTCGTTGAGCTGATTACGGTCCGACACGCCGACGGCTAGATCGCTGGAAGTGCTCTCGAACGCTATGTAGTTGGCATCATCGGACAGGCCAACGGAATAGGATTCCTGCGATGCGGTGCCGGCTCCATGGGCCGAGAGGGAGATGCATCGCACGCTCCCATCCGTGCGGTCGAACAGGAACACATCCAGTGCGTTGTTCTCGTCCACGAGCCCGGCGACGAGGTCGTCAGCGACGCTGTCGAAAAGCACGTAACGGCCGTCGGCACTCACCGCACGCGCTTCCGACCTGCCGTTCGCAGTGGCCGCGGGGTTGTCCGCCGCGCGCGAGACCAGGATGGTCGTGCCGCTCGTGCGATTGAAGAGGAAGACGTCATCGGCGGCGTTCTCGTCGACCACGCCCGGAACCAGGTCGGTGGCGAGTGATCGCAAGAGGATCCAGGTCCCATCGTGGCTCGCGTCGACCGGCAGAGAGCCACGGTTTGCGGTTACGGTCTCCTGGCCCAGCGATCTCGACAGGAGCGTGAGACCTGGGTTCTCGCGATCCCAGAGATAGGCGTCGGCCTCGCCGTTGAGATCGGTCACCCCGTCAACGAGGTTGTTCGCGTGCGTGACGAAAAGTACGCCCGATGCATCTCGAAGCACGGAGTGCGCGTAGGACGCGGCATTGCCGGGCGAAGTTCCCAATCCGTTGATGCTGGAGACGAGTTGCGTCGAACCGGTCTGACTGTCGAAGAGGAAGACGTCATCCGTGCTGTTGGTGTCCGACACCCCTGGAACCAGATTTCTCGAGGTACCGTCGAACAGGGCGAAGCGGCCGTCCGAACTGAGGTCGACCCCGATCGAGTATCCCGAGCCCGTGCGGTTGGGGTCCAGGGCCGTGCGGCTGACCAGCGTGAGCGTTCCGCTCGCCTCCGACCACAGGAACACGTCCTGCCTCAGGTTGCCGTCGTAGATGCCGTCCAGGAATTTGTCGGAAGCCGAGTCGAACAGCGCGACGGAACCGTCAAAGTTCAGCGCGCGCGCGTACGCGGGCTCATCGCCCGTTCCGCCACCGGCTCTGCGGGACAGTAGCGTCGTGCCGGATGAGCTGCGGTCGGCGAGGAACACATCGAGACCGCCATTGGTGTCAGGTTCGGCGTTGCCTAGGTTGGTGGCCTGGCTCTGGAAGAGGACCCGCTGGCCGTTGCCGCTGATGATCGCATCGCGCGAACTGCCGTTGGCGGTCACCTGATGTCCTGGTGCCGCCCGAGAGATGAGCGTGACCGCGCCGGTGTCCGCGTCCATCAGGAAAACGTCGCGCTGGCCGTTGGTGTCCAACGCACCGTCGGCGATCAAAGCAGACGTGCTATTGAAGGCGACGTGCGTCCCGTCCGCGCTGATGTTGTGAAAATAGTGCTCGCCGCTCGCGGTTTCGGACAGGTTGTCGGACCGGCGCGAGACGATCCGGCGTGTGCCGCTGAGGGTGTCGAACAGGAATAGATCTTCGCTGTACAGCGTATCGACCTGGCCGTCGACGAGGTCCGTAGCATTGCTGACGAGGCCGACGAGGCGCCCGTTCGCGCTGAACGCCTGAGCCTTCGACCCCTCGTTTGCTGCACGGTTTGGATCGGCCGCGGTCGTGGAAATGATTCGAAGCTCTCCGCTGAGGGCATCGTGCAGGAACACATCCTGTTCCGAATTGCTGTCGACGATGCTGGCCTGCAGGTTGGTGGACGTGCTTTCGATCAGCGTATAGCGTCCATCGTAGCTGGTCGCGACCGGCCAGGATCCTCCGTTCGATGGCTGATTCGGGTCGTCGAACGCGGTGGCAAGCGGGGTGATCAGATCCAGCTCGACCCGGTAGGCGTAGGCGGTTAGCGCGCCGGAGGGGTTCTGGAAACCAAGGACCAGATCCGTGGATGTGTCGGAGAAGACGACGGTCGAGCCGTCTGCACTCATGTGCGCATGCACCATCTCGCCGTCGGACTCGATGCCACCGGAAACAGCGGAGGGCGTCAACAGTCGATTGCTGCCGGTGTCCCGGTCGAACAGGTAAAGCCGCTCCTCGGAAAGCCCAGAGGTCAGTGTAGGTGTCGAGACCAAGGAAGTCGCCCGACTGCGGAAGAGGACGCGCCTCCCGTCTGCGCTGATGTTCACCAGTTCGTGGCTGCCCTCAGTCCCGCGCAGCGAGTCGTCGTGGCGGTGAGAGACCAGCTGCACCTGGCCGGTTGCACGCTCGAACAGGAAGATCTGGCCAAAGAATGGCGCCAAGTCAAGGTCCTGTGCCTCTGGAAGCAGGTCGGGCGATACGCTCTGAAAGGCGACCCAGTTTCCATCGGCGCTCAGGATCCCACTTTGGGCGCCCATACTCGCGGTCTGTTCAGGGTTCGACGCCGCCCGGGAAACCGGGTGGAAGCGCTGCGATGGGAGGTGGTAGAGGAACAGATCCGATCGGTTGTTGCGATCGAGCCCCGGGGCCAGGAGATTGCCTGCATCTGAACCCACCAGCAGCCATTCGCCATCGTCACTGGAGTCTCGGAGCCGGCTGACTCCGGCGGCATCCTGATCTGGCGCGCCAAACGCATGCGAGACGCGCCGCGTCTCCCCTGCCTGGCGATCATGGACGAAGACGTCAAGGTCGTTGGTCGAATCCGGTCGACCCGCGGTCAGATTGGCGGCCTGCGACGCGAAGGCCACGAACCGGCCGTTTGCTCCCAAAACCCGGCCACTGGAACTGTATGCCCCGCCCGAGTCGCTGGGCGCTGCATGGGTGATCAGGGCAGTCTCGGGAATGGTGGCAAATGCCGGCGAGACGCCAATCAGAGCGCCCAAGGCTGAGAGGGAAATACGCATCCCGCGGAACTCCGGTGCACGATTCAGAAGGCGCGAAGTGTCGCACGGTCTGGTTGGATTGACGACGCGATGTCCGGCCCGCCGGATCAGAGAATCCGCGCGCTGCACCGAGCGGTGCATTGCGAGGGGCGGCCGCTGATGTCGACTGCGTTGCGTTGATTCCAGGGTCGAGAACCAAGGTCTTGAGGCTCCGTGCCCGGATCGTTCGATGCCACGTCAGGTTCGGGCAGAGGTTTCGATCGCGGGTGCTCGACGCGATGGGGATCAGGTCAATGCGATCCATCACGCCACCGCCGGACAATACCGCCCCGCCGCCTCCCCCCGCAGCACCTGCCCGAGGTAGTAGTCGAGCAGCTGCGCGCCCAAGGCCTTGTCCTCGGCCGAGAGGCGCTCATGCCATTCGGACAGCCAGGCGTCGCGGCAGTGTGTGGCGTCCTGCTCGCTGGCAGCGCAGGTGAGCAGTGCGTCGAAGGCGGTGACGTAGCGGTCCACATCGCTGCGGGTCAGCGGTGCGCCGTGGCCGGGCACGAGGTGCTCGAAGTCGATAGCGCGCAGGCGGTCGAGGGCGCGGCGCCAGCGCGCGGGGCAGGCGGTGTCGAACAGGGGGGCGGGCAGGGTGACGAGGTCGCCGGCAAGCAGGATGCGGCTTTCGGGATCGAAGGCCCAGAGGTCGCCGCCGCTGACCGCATCGGGTTCCAGGAAGAGCTGCAGCTCGCGTCCGGCAATGCGGCGGGTTTCGTCGCCGCGCACGGGATGGGTCGGCAGCAGCCGCGGGCCGCTGTCGATGCGCGCCATCTCGGCCTGCCAGGCGCTCTTCTGCGCGGGTGGCGCATCGCCCTGCAGGGCCTGCTCGAGCTGGCTTCGGTAGGTGGCGAGGAAGCCGGTCAGTGCGCCTTCGATGGCCGTGCTGGCGTGGACCTCGGCGTTCGGAAAGCGCTCGCGCAGCGGCGCGTTGCCGCTGACGTGGTCGAGGTGCCAGTGGCTGTTGAGGATGGCGGCGATCGGCTTGCCCGCGCTGCGCGCGGTCGCGAGCAGGCGCTCAAGGTGCGCGGGGTGGCGGCCGCTGTCGAACACGATGACGCCTTCGGGCGCATCGATCAGGACGCTGTTGCCGTCGGGCTGCTCGCCGGCGACGAAACGGCCGCGCAGCAGGGTGAGGCCGGAGGCGATGCGCCGTGGCGGTTTCGGGTCGGTCTCCGTAGCGGGCTGTGTGTGGTCCTGGGCGCCGCCCGTCGACGGGTCGGCGAGTGCCGTATTCGCGACAGTCAGTCCGGTGATGGACAAGAGCCCGGACATCGCGAGGCTGCGCAGCAAGGCCTCGGCTCCGCGGTGGGTCGTGTGATGGGCGCAATGCCGGGCGTGGTCGCGCATGCGTGTCGAATCCCTGAGTTTCGAAGGCCCCCGCAAACGCGATCAGCGTAGCGTTGCTCGCGATGGCGGGCACGTGTCCGATGACAGGTGGAGGCAGCGGCGAGGCATGGCGGCAGAGTGTGGTCAGTGGTTCGAGACGGCCTCTCGATCCGGACTGCGGCCGGCCTCGATGCCTCCTCCCCATGAACGGTTCATTGGGATCTCTCCTCGGCCCGACCGGTTCATGGGCACCCTTTTCATCACGACCGGCGTCTGTAAGCCTCGATGCGTTCTCAAACCCCGTTCGTGGTGAGGCGTGCAGGTCGAGGCGGCCGCGTAGCGGGCGATCGAGACCGGAGCGATCGAACCACCTGGCAGGCTGTCGGGCGATGCGCCCTGCGAGCGTCATCGCCGCTGTTACGGCTCCCACGCCTTGGCGGCAGGCTTCGCTTCGGCGATGCTGGGCGCGCGCCGGTCCTGCCACGCCGGTTTCGGGAGCACTGCCATGCGGGAGCTTGCGCTGCGCCAGATGAAGGTCGCGAAGCTGATGCGTCTGGTGCTGCTCATGGCGATGCTGCCCACGCTCGCCGCCTGCCAGCGCACCCTGCTGTCGCAGGCGCCGGTGGAGGGCGCGGGCTGCGATGCGGCGCTGGTCGGGCACTGGCTGTCGGACGGCGAGGGCAGCGAGGCCGATGGTGAGATCGAGGCCTGGCTGGGCGCCGACTGCGTGCTGAAGGCGGTCGAGCAGCGCAGCGAGGGGCCGCGCACCTGGCCGCCGATCCGGGTTTCGACGGCGCGCTTCGCGGGGCGCGATCTGCTGCTGCTCGATGCGGCGGCCGCCAACGTCGCGTTCGAGGTCGAGCCGGGGCCGCTGGACCGCGAGGGCGCGGTCTACGTATTCGCCTACCGCCTGCGCCGCGATGGCTTGACCCTGCTGCCGCCCGACCATCGCCGCCTGGCGCAGGCGGTGGTCGCCGGCACGGCGGATGGCGGGGCACTGGTGGAGGACTCCAACATCACCGTGCGGCTGGATGCGCGCGGCGAGGCGCTGGCGGATCTGCTGGGCGCGCGGCGCAGTTTCGCGCGCGATGAGGCGGTTGTGTTCCGGCGCGCCGATTCGCGCTGAGCCGCTTCGCCTGGGTTACTGCTCAGCTGCGCGGACAGGCCGTCGGCAACGAGGCGGTGAGTGCGGCGATGTCCGCCTCGCTCGCCGGGGTCGGTGCGTTGCCGCCGCCGCCGTCGAACAGCACCCGCCACTGGCCGTCCTCGCCGCGCACCCAGGTCGAGATGAACTGGCCGCTGAGCCAGGGTTGCGCGGCCTTGGGATCGGGGTTCTTCATCCACCACGGACCGCGCGAGAGCGCAATGTCGGGATCGCCGCCGATGACGACCCAGCGCGGGTGCCAGTGCAGCACGCCGTTGCGGCCTTCGATGATGCCGGCCCAGGCCTGGGTCACGCCCTCGCGACCGTTTGCATAGCGCGCTTCGCCGGCGATGAACACCGCGCCCGGATGCAGGTGCGAAGCGAAGGCGGCGGCGTCGTGCCGAGCGACGGTCTGGGCGAAGCTGCGCTCGCGCTCCCAGACCGCGCACTCGCCCGCACTCATCGGGCGCGCGGCGGTCGGGGCCGGCGCGTCGTCCTGGGCACAGACAGCGCCGGCGACCAGCAGCAGGGTCAATGAGAGGATGCGCGACATGCGGACTCCGCGACGACGAGACAGGTCGCCAGCATCGGCGCTGCCGCGGCGACGACGCGCGTGCCGGAAGTCGAGGGCGACCGGTTCAGCCGCGCCGACTCGCCACCACGCAGAGCAGTTCGTGCGCGATGCTGGCCGCGGCCAGGGCGGTGATGCCGGCATGGTCGTAGGCCGGTGCGACTTCGACCACGTCCAGGCCGCGCACGTCGAGGCCGGCGAGCCCGCGCACCAGCTCCAGCGCATCGTGCGTGCTGAAGCCGCCAGCCACCGGCGTGCCGGTGCCGGGTG
>JANJTY010000544.1 GCA_024710865.1 Lysobacteraceae bacterium
TTAGACCGTCCTGCCAAGCTTCCCGCATGAGCCGCAGCCTGATCCTCTCCGTTGTGCTGTTCGCCGCCGCGGGCGGGGACGTGGAGCCCGATCACGTCCGCGCGCGGGCGGCGAGCGCGAGCGGCGAGTTCGTGCCGCTCGAAACCATCCTGCAGGATGTCGAACGCCGCGGCGTGGGCCGCGTCCTGAGCGTCGAGTTCGACGACGGCGAATACGAGATCGAAGTGCTGCGCGAGGATGGGGTGCTGGTGGAACTGGAGTACGACGCGCGCAGCGGCGCCTTCGACGAGATGGACATCGAAGAGCAGGACGACTGAGGCATGCGCATCCTGGTGGCCGAGGACGATCCGTCCATCGCTGCGCCGGTGGTCGCGGCGCTGGGCGAGGCCGGTTTCGCGGTCGATCACGCGGCGGACGGGGCCGATGTCGAGTTCCGTGGTCAGACCGAGGCCTACGACCTGGCTGTGCTGGACCTGGGCCTGCCGGGGATGGATGGCCTGTCGGTGCTGAGGCGCTGGCGCGAGGCGGGCATCGGTTTTCCTGTCATCGTGCTGACCGCGCGCTCGCGCTGGCACGACAAGCTGGCCGGATTCGACGCCGGCGCCGATGATTTCCTGACCAAGCCCTTCCTGCTGGACGAGCTGATCGTGCGGGTGCGCGCCCTGATCCGGCGCAGCGCCGGTCATGCCCAGCCGCAGCTGCGCTGCGGGCCGCTCTACCTGGACGCCAACGCTGGCCGCTTCAGTCTCGACGGCGCGCCACTGGCGCTGACCGCGCAGGAGTTCCGCATCCTCGCGTATCTGATGCACCACGCCGGTCGCCTGGTGACCCGCGCCGAACTCGGCGAGCATGTCTATGAGGGTGGATTCGATCCGGACTCGAACGTGCTCGACGTCCTGATCTCGCGCATCCGGCGCAAGCTCGGTCTGCCGCTGATAGAGACGGTGCGTGGGCAGGGTTTTCGCCTGGCTGACCCGGCGTGAGCGCGCCGGCCTCACTGCGCCGGCGGTTGTGGATCGCCGGTGCCGGTGCGCTGGCCGCGGGCGTGGTCGTGGCCGCCTTCGCACTGGGCGCAGCCTTCGAGCGTTCGGCCGAGCGCGTGCTGGAGCGCCGCCTGGACGAGGACCTCGACAGGTTGATCGCACGGGTGGAGCGCGATCCCGCGCTGGATCGGTACGTGCTGCTGCGCGAGCCAACCGACGAGCGCTACCGCGCGATCTTCTCCGGCTGGTACTGGGCCGCACGGGACGCGCGCGGCCTTCGCCAGTCGCGTTCTGGCTGGGATCAGGGCGTGCTGGATCGCGCACTTGAGGCCGCGCGGGAGCGGCGATCGAGCCTGCAGCTGGACGGCCCGCGCGACCAGCCCCTCGCCGTACGCCTGCAGCGCGTGCGCTTCGCCAATGGCGATGTGCTGCCGCTGGCGGTGGCCGGAAGCCGCGCCGAAGTGCTGGCAGAGACCCGCGACGTCCGCCTGCTTGCCGGCCTGGCCATGGCGGCGATCGCGGCCTGCCTGCTGCTCGCCATGGCCTGGCAGGTGCGCTACGGCCTACGGCCGCTGCGGCGCATCGAGGTGGCGCTGGCGCGGCTGCGTCGCGGCGAACGGGTGCGCTTCGGCGAGCTTGATCTTCCGGCGGAAGTGGCGCCGCTGGCTCGCGAGGTGGACGCACTGCTCGACCAACACGCCCGTCAGGTCGAGCGCGCGCGCGGTGCGGCGCAGGACCTCGCGCATGCGCTGAAGACGCCGCTGGCCGTGCTGCGCCTGGACGCGCAGAGGCCCGACGCGGAGCTTGGACAACGCGTGCTGGCCCAGGTCGAGCGGATGCAGGCGGCAGTCGAACGCTACCTCGCTGGTCCAATGACGGTCGACCCGCGTCAGCGCTGCGATGTGCGGGGCGCGAGCCTATCCCTGATCGGGCTCATGCGGCAGCTGCATCGCGAGCGCGCTCCGGAGTTCGCGGTCGAGGTTCCCAGCACGATCTGGTTCGGCGGCAGCCGCGAGGATCTCGAGGAGTTGCTCGGCAACCTGCTCGACAATGCCTGCAAGTGGGCGCGCAGGCGGGTGCGCGTGCGCGCCGGCATCGCAGCTGGACGACTGCAGCTGGACGTCGACGACGATGGCCCCGGACTGGATGAGGCAGGCATTGCCGCCGCGCCGCTGCGCGGCGTACGCCTTGACGAACGCGTGCCCGGGTCCGGCCTTGGGTTGTCGATCGTCCGGTCCGTCGCCGTGGCCTACGGAGGGCGACTGCAACTCGCCCATTCCGACCTCGGCGGTGTCTCGGCCCGGCTCGACCTCCCGGGCGGCCAGGGCTCAGGCTGACGCCCGCTCTGGCTCCGCGCATACTTCGTCGCATGAACGGGTGCAGCAGCATGGGACGCGCGAATCGCCTGGCCGGCAACGCAGGGTGGCGCGCGTGATGCAGGCGAAGGGTGCGTCGGGCGTGCGTCTCGACGTCTGGTTGTGGGCGGCGCGCTTCTTCAAGACCCGGGCCCTGGCCAAGGCCGCGGTCGAGGGCGGCAAGATCGAGCTCAATGCGAATTCGATCAGCAAGCCGGCCAAGACCGTGCGCGTGGGCGACCGATTGTCCATCCGCCGTCTGGACGAGCGCTTCGAGATCGAAGTGCTGGGTCTGTCCGAGCAGCGCGGTCCGGCCACCGCGGCGCAGGCGCTGTTCCGCGAAGACGACGCGTCCAGGGCAAAGCGTGAAGCGGAGCGTGCCGGCCGCGCCGCCACCCGTGCGGGCTATCACCCACCGGAAGGCAGGCCCGACAAGCGCGCCCGACGCCTGATCCGCGCCCTGGGAGACATCGACGCGCTGTAGCTACGCCTGCGGCGCGATCGCGCCGCGTCGAATCAGCCCGGGTGCACGGCATCCGGCCCACGTTGCTCCGTCCTTCAGTGGGCATCGAGGCGATCGAGGATCGTGGGCCCGACCTGCGCCGGACCCTGGCATCGACAGGTCGATTCGGGCCTACCGCGTGGTGGTCGCATCCTCCTGCACACCGCACGTGATCGTTCGCGCATGCCATAAACCCCGGGACTTGCATCGTGCAGGACGGGTCTGCCGAGTCCGGCCGGGCCACGGCAAGCTCCGTGCCTCCGCCAGACTCTCCATCGACCGCCTCTTCTGCCTGCCGATCCGCATGGACCAGACCCTGGGCCATGGCGATGCCGATCCCGCGATCCCAAGCGGATGCGCCGGGAGCATTCGACCGGCGCGACGCGACTGTCCTGGGTCCGGGCTTCACCCCGGCCGAGGACCGTCAGTGATCGGCACCGCGGGGCGCGGGCGCGCCAGAATGCATCGAGGCGACCGAGGCAGGATCAGGAGCGCGCCAGGCAGACCTGGTTGCGGCCGCCATCCTTGGCGCGGTAAAGCGCGGCGTCGGCCTCGCGCATCAGCACGCTGCGCGTGTAGCGCTCCGGTCCCGTCGCGGCCAGTCCGATGCTGACCGTGATGCGGCGCGATTCCCCGCCCAGGCGGAACTCGGCATCGGCCACCGCGCCGCGGAGGCGCTCGGCGAAACGCAGGCCCTCCTCGGGGCCGGTCTCGGGCAACAGTACGGCGAACTCCTCGCCGCCGATGCGGGCCGCGATGTCGTCCGCGCGCACGTGCGCGCGCAGGATCTCGCTGAACTGGCGCAGCACGGCATCACCTGCGATGTGGCCGTAGCGGTCGTTGATCGGCTTGAAGTGATCGAGGTCGAGGATCGCCAGCACCAGCGGGCGCTCGTGTCGCAGCGCCCGCGAGAGCTCCTTCTCGGCCAGCTCGGTGAAATGGCGGCGGTTGTAGAGTTCGGTCAGTGCGTCGTGCGTCGCCAGCTGGTAGACCTCCTCGTGGTAGCGGGCCTCGACGCTGGAGTGGCTGATGAACTTGAGGATGGTTTCGCCGATGGTGATGTGGTCGCCGTCCTGCAGCTCGCCTTCGTCGACCACCGCATCGTTGATGCGGGTGCGGTTGGTGGACTGCAGATCGCGCACGCGGTAGCGGTCCAGCTCGCGCCAGAGTTCACAGTGCTTGCGCGAGACGCTGGGGTGGGGGATGCAGAGGTCCGATTCCGGCGAGCGACCGACCACGATCGCGCGCGCGCCGATGTCGATGCGCTTGCCAAGGCCCTCGCCGTGGATGACGACGACGCAGGCGGACTTCTGCTCGGCGCGGCGCGGGCCTGCGCTCAGCACGGTCCGCTGCGTGGTGCTGCTGCTGGCGTCTTTTCGCTTCATGCGCCCCTCTGCACGCCGCCAGTCTAGCTCAGCGCCGCGCCGCGGCGGATCCAGCGCGCACCGCCCGCGTCGGCATCGTGGATAATCGCCGCACCATCTCCCGGGATAGGCGCGTGAGCCAAACGGTCGTCCTCAAGTCGGTGCAGATCGAAATCCCCGGTTACCGCATCCTGCGGCCGCTGGGCGAGGGGGGCATGGCCTCGGTTTTCCTCGCCCTGCAGGTCTCGCTGGAGCGCGAGGTGGCGCTCAAGGTCATGGCGCCGGCGCTGGCGGCGAATGCCGAGTTCACCGAGCGCTTCCTCAAGGAAGGGCGCATCACCGCCAAACTCAACCACCCGAACCTGGTCACCGTCTTCGACATCGGCTCGCACGGCACGACCTACTACCTGGCGGCCGAGTTCATTCCAGGCGGAACGCTGAAAGAGCGCATCGATCGCGGCGGCCTGAGCGTGGGCGAGATCCTCGACATCGCCTGCGACATCGCGCGCGGCCTGCATTTCGCCCACCAGAAGGGCTTCGTGCACCGCGACGTCAAGCCGGGCAACGTGCTGTTCCGCGCCGATGGCACCGCCGTCCTGGCCGATTTCGGCATCGCCAAGGCGATGGACGCCAGCGCCGGTGCCACCATGGCCGGGGCTTCGATCGGGACGCCGGACTACATGAGCCCGGAGCAGGCTCGCGCCGAGCCGGTGGACGGGCGCTCCGATCTCTACAGCCTGGGTGCGGTGCTGTACGAGATGCTCACCGGGCACCCGCCCTACCAGGCCTCGGATCCGTTTACCGTCGCCCTCATGCACGTGACCCAGCCGGTGCCGGAACTGGACGCCGAGTTCCGCTGGCTGCAGCCGCTGGTTGACGGGCTGATGGCCAAGGTTCCGGCCAACCGCTTCGGCAGTGGCGAGGAGTTCATCCAGGCGGTCGAGCGCCTGCTTGCCGCCGCGCCACAGGGCGTGGGCGTAGCCGAAGCGCGCCTGCCGGGGCGACGCAGTGGCGGACGACGAACATCGGTCCAGCAGACCGCGATCGGGCAGGCGGCGGGTTCGCGCCGCTTGCTGCCGGTGGCGGCGGCGGCCGTTTGTCTGCTGCTCGGGGCGGCGCTCGTGGCCTGGCTGCTACAGCGTGACGCGCCACCCGGGCCGACGGTGCAGGCGCCCGTGGCCTCCGTTGCGCCGGATTCCGAGTCATTCCTGGACTCACCCGAGGCTCTGCTGCTGCAGGCCGAGGCCTACATGGAACAGGGTTTCCGCGAACAGAACCGTCGCCTGGTCAGTCCTCCCGGCGAGAACGCCGTCGATCTGTTCAACGAGGTGCTCCGGCTGTCGCCCGGCAATGCGGCGGCCGAGCGTGGACTCGACCGGATCGCGGAGTTCTACCGCAGCAATGCCGAGAAGCTGCTGCAGCGCGACCTCAAGCGTTCGGCCCTGCTTCTGGTCGAGGATGGGCTGAAGGCACGGCCGAACGATCCGGACATGCAGGCCATGCTGGCGCGACTGCGCGCGGAACTGGAAGGCTGACCTGACCCGGTGGCGGCCCCCGACCGGGTTCGCGCGGAGGCTCAGTCGCGCCGGACCAGAAGCACCGTCACGTTGTCCGATCCGCCGCCGTCGAGTGCGGCCCGCACCAGCTGGTCGACGCATTCCTGCGCGCTGAGTTCGGTGCGCGCGACGATGCGCGCGATCTGGCCGTCCTCGACCTCCTCGGTGAGGCCGTCGCTGCACAGCACCAGCTGCATGCCGGGCCGGAACTCGCCCGAGATCGTCTCGACCTTCAGGCTTTGCGGGTCGGTCACGCCCAGGGCCTGGGTGACAACGTTGCGATGCGGATGGGTGCGGGCCTGTTCCGACGTGATCGCGCCCTGGTCGATCAGCTCCTGCACGTAGCTGTGGTCCTGCGAGAGCTGGCGCAGCCCGCCGCCGTTCCACAGATAGGCGCGCGAATCGCCGACCCAGGCGATCTCGAACCGGTCGCCCTGGATCCGCGCAGCGGCCACCGTGGTGCCCATGGGCAGGGCCTCGGAGCGCTTGCGCGAGTGGCGGATGATCTCTTCGTCGGCGGTCTGGATCGCCTGCTTGAGGTTGTGCCCGGCGCGCACCTCCCGCACCACGACATCGCGCGCGATGGCGCTCGCCACCTCGCCGAACTCGTGCCCTCCCATGCCGTCCGCCACGAGCCAGAGACCGAGTTCGGCATCGCCGTAGTAGGTGTCCTCGTTGTGCTCACGGCGCAAACCGACGTGACTGAGGTGGCCGAATTCGATCATGCGCGGCTTCCAGGTTCTGGTTCTCCGACCCGTCCGGCGGCGCCCCGTGGCGACTGGGGCGGCCGGCGCATCGTCCTGTGGTTGGCGTTCTGGTTACACACTCGTTACGTCGTTCAGAACTCGATGCGGACACCGAGCGAGAGACTACCCGCCGACTCGCCCTGCTTGCCCATCAGACGCTCGTAGAACAGGTAGGCCGAACGCCCACCCGGCAGCACGGCGGACAGGCCGATGCCGACGTTGAGGTAGTCGCGGTCGAACGCGTTCCCGGTCACCAGCATGGGCGTCTGTCCCGGGTCGTGCAGGAAGCGGCTGACGATTCGCTGCGGGTCATCGTTGAACTCGTGCTCCCACTCGACCTGGAGGTTCGGCATCAGGATGCCCCAGTCGTGGCTCGCCGTGTAGTTCAGCCGCCCTCCAAGGGTGAGGGTGCGGGAGTCGATGCGGCGTTCGTCCACCATCAACTCCAGCCCGGAACCCGCACCGCTGCCGTCGATGCGTTCGCGGTAGGCGTCGAGGTCGGCCCGCGCCAGACTGCCGCGCAAGTACGAGCCAAAGCCCCACGCCCCGCGATTGAAATCGCGACCGACACTGAGGTTGAGCGCGGCCAGGCTGCCCTCGATATCGGCGCGTGCGGTCTGGTCGATCTGGGTGAGGCCGCCCTCGATTCCCGGGATGTCGTAGCGGATGTGACGGCGCAGGGCGTAGTCGAGGTCGCCCCAGGTCAGGACGCCGTCCAGGTACCAGTCCTGTTCGCTGTACCAGCTGCCGTAGCCGGTCAGGTTCCAGCCGCTGGCATCGAGGCCGCCGCGACCGGCACGGAAATCCGAGTCCTGGCGGTTGTAGCCCAGCGCGGCACCGACGAACACCTGCGGATTGACGCGGTAGTCGACGCCCGCGGTCAGGCCCTGGGTCTGGAACGAGAAACCGCGGTTCGCCTGGGTTGGATCGTTGCGGCCGTCGCCGATCAGGCCGCTGGCGAAGAAGCTCCAGCGGTCGAAATCGGCGCCGAGTTCCGGCGCGTCGGCGGCCTCGCCTTCCGCCTGCAGCAGGCCCAGCGAGAACACGCCGCCGCCCCCGCCCAGGCCAAGACCGGACAGGTCGACCGCGCCCACCTTGCCACCGCGGCGCGCTTCGAGGCGACGCTGGATGTTGCCGAACTGCCCGCGCAGTGCATTGAACGCCAGCGTCGCCTGGGCTCCGCCGACATCGTTGCTGAGCTGGTCGAGCGCTTCCCGCACCGCGCCAGGGTCGTCGCCGGCGCTGTTGACCAGTTCCAGGCAGCGCGCGAGCAGATCGGCCTGTTCGGCGCTGAGCGGGGATGTCAACGCCGCGAGCATGGGACACAGGTCGTCCACGGCCTCGGCCACCTCGCGCTGGCGCGGATCGAGGCCGTCAAGGTTGGCCACACCGCCGTTTAGCGCAAAGGGCACCTCATCGCTGCTTTCCGCCGGGGCGCTGGCCACGATGTGGGCGCCGCCGGGCAGCAGCACGCGCGCCGTGTTCGCGCTGCGTCCGTTCGCGTCCGTTCGCGTCGTGGGCGAGGCCAGGCCGGCGTTCTCGGCCACCCAGTGGATCTCGGCGTCGGCCAGCGGCTGGCCGGCGGCATCGCGCAGTTCGATGACCAGCGGCGCGGAATCGGCCTGGGTCGGCAAGGTCTGTCCATCGCCCGAGATCCGCACCAGATGGCCATCGGGCGCAGTCGCGGTGGCCACGAACTCGACCTGCGGCCCGCTCGCGAGGGCGGCCCGCACGCGGTGGGTGCCGGCTTCAGGGCCGAGCGTGAGGCGGGCGCGGGCGAAGCCGCCGGCGTCGGTGACCGACACGGCTGGCTCGATGCTGCCGCCGCCTTCAAGCACGCCCCATTCGATCTCGATGCCGGCCAGGCTGCTCTTCGCTGCGCCCGGCAGGGCGACGGCGACCACGAAATCCTCGGCCAGCACGTTGCCTGATCGAGCACTCTGCCCGTCGCCCGAGACGATGCTCAGGCTCGGCTGCAGGCTGCTGGCCGCCAGCTCCAGGAGGACCAGGCCGTGGAAGGCGCTGACCTCGATGCCGATGGACCCGGGCGCGCCGAAACGGAACCCCATCGCTCCAACGCCCGCAGCGTTGGTCGTCGACGCAGCGGCGTCGAGCGCTGCATTGCCCGTCAGGACGCGCCAGGACAGCGCCTCGCCAGCGATGCCGGTGTCGCAGCACGCCTCGATCAGCTCGACCCGGATCGGCCCGGCCGCAGTCCCGGCGAGGCCACTCTGTCCGTCGCCCGAAACCAGGCGCAGGCGCGGCGCGCCGGCGCTCAGGCTGAACGTGACCGGCGCCGCGTCGGCGGCGCGTGCCTGAACCAGGACCGCGCCCGGCGTGGTGCCGAAGCGAGGCACGATGCTGGCGAGGCCAGCGACGTCGGTGCTCGATGTGGTGATCGGCACGCTGGCATCGCCGCTCAGCACCTCCCATTCGACGTCCTCCGCCTCGACCGGAGCGCCATCGCGCGTCAGCCGCACCACCAGCGGCGCGCCGTCGCGGGTCAGGGTACCGGTCTGGCCGTCGCCCGAGACGATCGATAGTGCGTCGCCGTCTCCTCTAGCCTCGCCGATGAGGCTGAACCGCACCGTCGCGCCGGGTGCGTCCACGCGTTCGGCCTGCACTTCGATGACGCCTTCGCCGTCCACCCGCAGGCCGACGTGCGCGCGCCCGTCCGCGGCGCTGAGGGTCTCGTCCTGGGTCAGCATCGCCAGGCCCTGCAGCACCTGCCAGCGGACCGCGACATCCGCCTGCGGCTCGCCGTCGAGCAGTGCCTGCACCACGAGTGGCTCGGGCAGGTCGCTGCCTTCGGGGGCGCTCTGTCCGTCGCCGGAAACGAGGATGAGTGCAGGAACGTTGGTGCCCGAACCTTCGTTGGTGAGGCCAAACTCGACCGCCAGTTCGGGACGCAGCGCCCACTCTGCGCGGACGCGCACGTTGCCCGCCGCGGGTCCCAGTCGGACCTCGACCGTGGCCAGACCGTCCGATCCACTGGTGGCCGCGTCCTGCAACAGCGTGGCATCACCCTCCAGCACGGTGAACTCGATCCGGATGCCAGCGAGGGGCTCAGCGTTGGACAGAGCCTGGGCCGAGAGTTCGACCACGCTGTCGCCAGGGCTGGATTGACCATCGCCGGATGCTGCGCGCAGCTCCAGCATCGGGTTGTTGAAAATGAAGAAGTCGGTCTCGGCACCGGCTGCATCGCCACGGCGCACCCGAACCGAAACCGGCTCATCGTCGAAGCCCAGCGTCAGCGTGTTCCGGCTTCGGCCACCGGGGCCCGTCACCGTAGCGGTCTCAAGCGTCGCCACTCCGGATTCGACCAGCCATTCGATCGGGACGCCCGACTCGGGCTCGCCGTTCTTCCTGGCCTCCACCTCCAGATCGAGGCTGGAGCCCGAATCGGCGCCGACGACCCGCTCTCCGATGCGGACAAGGCTGACCTCGCCCTCCACCACCTCGAGCAGGAAGCTCGACTGCACGGCGGTTGCGTCGTCACGCGCGGCCACCACGGTGACAGGACCCGGCGTACTGCCCAGCGTGACCTCGATCTGGGTGCTTCCGTCCGGACCGGTGGTGGTCTGGCTGCTGCCCAGCACGACATCGCCCGTGCTGCTCCAGTTCACCAGCACCCCAGCGGCGGGCGCGCCATTGTCGCGTGCGATCACGGTCAGGGGCAGCGGCAGGGTGGCGCCGAGCAGGCCGGTCTGGCCGTCGCCCGAGTCCGTCCCAGGCTTCTCCAGGGTGCGGGTCACCGCGGCCACGCTGAGATTGAAGCCGATCATCAGTTCGTCGCCGTTGTCGTCCGCGACGCCGGCGGGGTCACCATCCGGATCGATC
The DNA here is from genome assembly GCA_024710865.1 of Lysobacteraceae bacterium. Taxonomy (GTDB): domain Bacteria; phylum Pseudomonadota; class Gammaproteobacteria; order Xanthomonadales; family Xanthomonadaceae; genus JANJTY01. The sequence goes on from JANJTY010000544.1 coordinate 10,347, forward strand.
GTCGCCGTGATCGTCGCGCTGCCTGGCTGCAGCGCCTCGATTGCCGAGCGCGCCACACCACCGGTCGTGGTCGACACGGCCGCAGGGGTGCCGACCGAGGGATTCGAGCTGGTCCACGCCACGGGCAGTCCGTCCGGCGCATCACTGCCGTTGCGCCGCACCCGCACAGAGAGTTCGAGCGAACCGCCCACCAGCGTGCTGGCCAGGCCGTCGGAAGGGCTCTCACGCAGCAGCTCGAAGACGTCCTCGGCTTCGATCGTGAAAGGAACCGTCTGCACCGCCGTCCCGCTGCCGTCCGGATCCCAGCGTGCCTCGATCACGTGGGTGCCGGACGCGGATGGAACGAACGCCACCTCGGATTCGCCCGCGCTGGTGCTGCTGCTGGCTGGCAAGACGCCGCCCGCGGGGCCACTGACGATGTTCCAATCGATGCTGCTGCCGTCGGGCGCGGGCAGGCCCTCGCTTTGCGCGATGACGCGAAGTGCGATGGGCTGCCCGACCTGGACCAGTCCGGCGCCGCCGACGGGGGCCAGGATGGCAAGTTCGTGGATCAACGGGACCTGGATCAGGAAAGTCTGGCTGTAGCCGACTCCGTCGCCTTCCGGATCCCAGTTGGCGGTCACCTCATGTGAGCCACCCGCGGACGCAGTGAACGCTGTTTCGGCGATTCCGGTAAAGACCGCGCCGATGCTTGAACTGGCGGGCGCGAGGCTGGAGTCGCCTGGCCGGTTGCTGCTCCACAGCACGGGTCCGTCGACCGAGCCGGCGGGTGTTCCGTTGATTTGCGCCAGCACCGCGAGACGCAGCGGTGTGCCGCGTTCGACCTCCGGGGTCTGGCCCGGTGGGGTCTGCAGGGTCAGGGTGTACGTGTTGGCGATGGTGATGACGAAGACGCGCTGGTACGTGTCCGAAGGAGTGTCCGGGTCGGGAGTCCAGGTGGCGGTGACCTGGTACTGGCCGTCGGGGGCGTCGTCGAGGATCGTTGACGCAAGGCCCGAAACGGGCGGGGCGGATACCGTGCCGAGCAGAGAGCCGGTCACATCGACGCCCGAGTCGAGCTCGATCGCCTGCCAGTCGACGCTGCCTGCGCTGCTGTCGACGCCGTTGCTGCGCGCCCTTACCGACAGCGGCACCACGGTCAGGGGCGGGAACGTGCCGGAGCCGCTCGCCGGCTCCTCATGGTCGAGCGAATAGACGTTGGCGATGGAGATCCCGTAGTTCAGGGAAACCTCGTCGAAGGACACCACCGGGTCTGGATCGAAGCTCACGTTGATCCAGGACTCGTTGGCCCAGGCGTCCGAGGCGATATGCGAGGTGAAGGCCTCGCCGGACGTGTCGGTCAGCTCGGTCACGTCGAGGGGAGCGAGCGGGAACGTGGTCTGGAAGCGGATCGGCGCATTCGGCTCGGGTACGCCGTTGCGCAGCAGACGCACGCGTGTCTCGAACGCTTCGCCCACCACCCCGGTGCGGGGATTGGTCGAGACCATATCGAGCTGGTACACGTCCGCCGCGATCACGTTGAACTGGAAGAACGCGGTGAACGCGCAGTCGAACTGGCCCGGCGACAGTTCCTCCGCTTCGCAGAACTCGACCGCAATCGATCCTTCATCAGGGCCGACCTCGAGCGCCGGACCTGCGGCCACCGTAGCCGGCAGGTTGATCGCGAAGCGGGTGCCGTTCGGGTCGAGCCCCTGATCCTGCAGGTTGCCGGCACCCGTCAGACGGGCGCCGCCGGTGGTGTCGCTGACGATGCGCCAGAGCACGTCGGTATCCAGCCCCGAAAGGTTCTGGACGTCGAGTCCACCCTCGGCGCTGGTTCCAGGGGGAGCCTGAAACGCCAGCGGCCCGACCGGCTGGAAGACGAAGGTGCCAGCCTGGACTCCGCCCAGGACAGCCGCGGCGGCCATCGCGAGAGGCCACAGCAGGCGCCGGATCGGCCAACGCACTCCCGGAATGCTGCGCTCGCGGCGGGATTCACCCGCCTCCGCTGCTCGGCTGGCCATTCGCTCGCCCCCCAATGCCGTGGCTATACTGGCGTAGGCCGCAGTATAGCGTTTCGTGAACGCCGCCTGCGGGGGCTCGGCGCGAGGGAATCCGAACATGAAAATGGTGACGACGCGGTACCCGGATGCCGATCGGCGCGGGCGCTGGCTGCCCCTCGCCGCTTCGACCTTTTGCGTGCTGCTGGGCGGCTTCGCCGGACCGGGGACGCTCGAAGCCAGGACGGCGGCGGCGCGAAACGCTGAGGATCTCTTGATCGTGGACTGCCTGCTTCCGGGACAGGTGAGGAAGTTGGGTCGGCAGGCCACCTTCCTCTCGGCGCGACGCCCGGTGCGAACCACGCAGGCCGACTGCGAGATCCGCGGCGGCGAGTACGTCTCGCATGACCGCGCGAACTACCAAACGGCACTCGCGGTCTGGCGCGGGCAGGCTGAAGCGGGAGATGCCGATGCGCAGAACTACGTCGGCGAAATCTTCCAGAAGGGGCTGGGCACCTCGCCCAACCCGACCGAGGCGGCGCGCTGGTACGAGCGGTCCGTAGCGCAGGGCAACCGGCGCGCGATGCGGAACCTCGGATACCTTCTCGAGCAGGGCGAGGGCGTGCCGCAGGACGTGGAGCGCGCCCTGAACCTGTACCGAGAGGCGGCGGGACTGCAGGACGATGCGCTCGTTTTTGCCTCCACCATGCAAAGCGCGATCGAGTCGCGCGAGACCCGCATCGGCGACCTCGAGCAACAGGTCGAGTCTGGACGGGCCGAGGCCAGCGCCTTGCGTGAACGGGTCGCTGAGCTCGAAAGCCAACTCGAAGCGCGGCGGCGAGCGCTGCAGTCTTCCGAGCAAGAGTTGGAGCAGACCCGGACACGATTGCAGGAGGTTCGCCGGAGCACCGGCGCCGATTTCGGCGAAGCAGACCGGATCCGTGGCTCGCTGCTGGAGCGGGAGACCGCGCTCCAGCAGCAGCAGGACGCGGTCGAGGCCAGGCGGCGGGAAGCGGCCAGCTTGGCGCAGCAGTCGCAGGCGCAACTGGCGGCGCTGCGCGCGCGCGAGCAGGAACTGGCGGGGCAGGGCGATGCGATGGCTGAGTCCGCGCGCGCGGCACTTGAGGAAATTCGCGCCCAGACCGCGCGTCTCGCTTCGGCCCTGGCCGACGCGCAGACCAAGGTTGATTCGATGCAGAGTCAGCTCAACCAGAACCGCTCGCTGCTGGATGAGGAGCGCCTGCGCTACCGGGCCGAGCTGGACCGCCTGTCCGCGCAGGCTGCGGGGCGTGAGGAACAGGACTGGGAGCTCATGAAGCTGCTCGAGAACCAGCTCGCCGCGCGCGAAGCGGAAGTCCGTCAGCAGCAGGTGCAGATCGCTTCGCTTGAAAATCAGGTTTCCTCCTCGCGCAGTGTGGGAGGTGGCATCCTCGTGGCATCCGCGGGTCCGCGCCTCGAAGTGATCGACCCTCCCCTGACCCTGACCAGAGGCCGTCCGGCCGCCATGTTGCGCGGCTCGCCGGGCGCCCGCGATCTTGTGGGCCGCGTTGCAGCAGGCGACGGAGTCGCCCAGGTCAGCGTCAATGGCCAACCTGCCAACGTGGCGGCGAACGGCCTGTTCCGCGCCCAGGTGGAGGTTGCCGCAGGCGGAACGCCGATCGAGATCACCGCGGTGGACCGGCAGGGGCGGGTCGGGTCCGTGGATTTCCTGATGGTGCCCCAAAGCGAGGAATCCGGCGGAGCGCGCGCGGCGGTCGACCCCACGGCCTCGCTGCCCGGTGGCGTGAGGCTTGGCCGCTTCCACGCCCTGGTCGTGGGCAACAACAACTACCGCAATCCAGGCTTCGAGCAGCTCCGCAGCGCGGCGAACGACGCCACCGCCGTGGCGCAGTTGTTGCGCACGCGCTACCGCTACGAGACCACTCTTCTGCTCAACGCCACGCGGCTTGAGATGCTCAGCGCGCTCAACACCCTGCGCGAGACGCTCAGCGAGAACGACAACGTGTTGATTTACTACGCGGGGCATGGTGAGCTGTCGACGGAGGGTGCGCAGGGCTACTGGATCCCCACCGACGCAGTGGCGGGCGATGCGCGTAGCTGGATCTCGAATGCCGCCATCAGCGATATCCTGAACAGCATGCCGGCCAAGCACGTGCTCGTGGTGGCGGACTCCTGTTACAGCGGAGCCATGACCCGCGCGGCGATGCCCGTCTTCGATGCCAGCGTTCCGGCCGAACGCTGGAAGGACTGGGTCAGTGCCATGAGCCAGGGGCGTTCCCGCACAGCGCTGACCTCGGGCGGACTGCAGCCCGTGCCGGACTCAGGCGAAGGCAGGCACTCCTACTTCGCCCGCGCCTTCATCAGTGTGTTGACCGATAACAACCGCCTGCTCGACGCGCAGCGCCTCTACCGCGAGATCGCGTCGATGCTCGCGGTGGCGGCAGTCGATGCTCCCGTCACCCAGGTGCCCGAGTACGCGCCGATTCAGTTCGCCGGTCACGAATCCGGCGAGTTCTTCTTCCTGCCGGGTGGTGCCCGCAGCATCGGCCCCTGAGTTCCGCTTGTGCCAGGGCAGATCGCGGCGTATAGTCCGCGGCCTTCCGCGCCGGCGCGGGTAGTGCCCGCGGCGCACGGAGGCAGGGCGAACATCCTGCCGAGCAAGGTCACCTGGAGAGGTGGCAGAGTGGTCGAATGCGCCGGACTCGAAATCCGGTATACGCTTCCAGCGTATCGAGGGTTCGAATCCCTCCCTCTCCGCCAGCGTCAAGCACCAAGGCCCGCGCAAGCGGGCCTTTTTGCATGCGCGGCCACCTGCCCAGCTAGGCGCGAAGAGCGCTGGGCTGTGCGCTCTGGCGTTGGATGTGGGTGTACCTGCGCGCCCCAGATCGCCAACGCGCAAGCAGACCGGACAGCGTTCATCGGGCCATGACTCCGGTCGTCCAGCGCATCCGGGCGCGCGAGCAGGCCTTCCCTGCACCACCCGAGTGGACCGGTGCTCGCCGGTCCGTGGTAGACGCCACGCGCAGGGAGGCTGAACGAAGAGCAAAGCAACTTGCTTGCTCCGGCGCTGTAGAGCCAGCCCCCCC
>JANJTY010000557.1 GCA_024710865.1 Lysobacteraceae bacterium
CCGCTGGAGGCGCTGGCGCGCGCGATCAAGCCGATCGATCCGCATTTCGCGCGCAGCCGCCTGGTCTGCCTGGAGAACACCTGGCACGGCCGGCCGCTCGCGCTCGACTACCTGGCGCAGGCGCGCGCCTTCTGCGATGCGCGCGGGCTCGGCCTGCACCTCGACGGGGCGCGCCTGTTCAACGCGGCCGTGGCCTGCGGCGTGCCGGCGCGCGACATCACGCGCCACGTCGACAGCGTCTCGGTCTGCTTCTCCAAGGGCCTGGGCGCGCCGGTGGGCTCGGTGCTGCTGGGCAGCGCGGCCCTGGTCGAGCGCGCGCGGCGCTGGCGCAAGGTGGCGGGCGGCGGCTGGCGCCAGGCCGGGATGCTGGCCGCGGCCTGCCTGCACGCGCTCGACCACCATGTGGAACGCCTGGCCGACGACCACGCGCGCGCCGCGCGCCTGGCCGAGGGTCTGCGCGGCCTGCCCGGCCTGAGCGTGCTCGGCCAGCACACCAACATGGTGTTCATCGAGGTGGCCGATGGGCGCCAGGCCGCGCTGCGCGAGCACCTCGCCGCCGCTGGCGTGTGCGTCTCGATCGGCTACCTGCCGCAGGTGCGCCTGGTCACCCACCTCGATGTCGACGATGCCGGGATCGAGCGGGCGCTGGAGGTGTTCGCGCGGTTTCCGGGCTGAGCGGGTGTGAGGGACTCGTCCGCCTGCCGCGGCCGCCTCCCGAGGCCCGTGGCGGTGGCGCGCTGCGCGAATACTGCGGTCATTCGGCCCGCGAACTCCCCTGGTTTCACGCAGCGCGCCTGGCGGCTGGGCAGGGCGCACAGGGCACGCGCTGGCGGGTCCAGGGGGCTCCCTGAGTCGTGCTTGAACCGGCACCGCTCGGGCGCCCTCGCGCAAAGGCCCGCCGAGCGGACTCAGCGCGCCAGCGCGACGCGGTAGGCGTTCCGGACCTCGTCGGAGAACGCGCAGAAGCACACCGCGTGCTCGCGCAGACGCAGCGCCGCGTGCGTCTCGCGCAGCGCGATCGCCACCGCTTCGCGCAGCGGGAAGCGGAACACCCCGCAGCTGATCGCGGGCAGCGCGACGCTCCCGATGCCATGCGCGCGGCAGAGCGCGAACACGGATCGATAGCAGGACGCGAGCAACTCGGGCTCGCCCGCGTCGCCGCCCTCCCACACCGGCCCCACGGTGTGGATGACATGCCGCGCCGGCAGGTCGAAACCGGGCGTGATGCGCGCCTCGCCGGTCGGGCAGCGCACCCTCGGCCGCACCTCGGGGATGGCGCGGCAGTTCGCGAGCAGGCCCTTGCCGGCGGCGCGATGGATGGCACCATCGACGCCCCCGCCGCCGAGCAGGGTCTCGTTCGCGGCATTGACGATGGCGTCCATCCGCAGCGTGGTGATGTCGGCCCGGACGATCTCGATCATCGCGTCACTCACTCGTAGAGCCGGATGCGCGCGACCTCCTGCAGCGCGTTCCCGCGCAGGCGCAGCTCGACCAGTTGGTCGGCGCTGAGCGCGAAGATGCGCTCGCCGATGAAGAAGACGCGGGCATTGCCGTACCAGTCGACGCAGCTCAGCTCGCAGTCGGGCTCAGGACGTGCGCTCGAGGCCATGTCGACCAGGCCGAGCTGGCGCAGGCGGTTCGCGCTCATGTCCATCAGCAGCAGGTCCGAGACCGCGTCGTACTCCGCGTCCGGGTCGGCGTCCGATCGCACCACCGGCAGGCCGAACACGCGGCTGCCGGGGGTCGGACGACCGGCATTGAAGGCGTGGCTGCGGTGCTCCGATTCGCGCAGTCCGCCGATCTCGGTCCGGTCCAGCAGCGTCGGTGCGGCGTGGTCTGGCAGCAGGGCGAAGCCCAGCCCCTCGCTGTCGGATTCGCCGACCACGACGACCTGGCCCAGGGCCGGTTCGAGCCGTCGGGGCTCGAACTCCAGCGCGAGTTCGGTCGAGCCTTCGCCGCGCAGCGGCACGATGGTCAGCACTCCGCGCCTCGCCTCGGATTCCTGCGCCGGCGAGCGCGCGATGTAGGCGGCCTGGTCGGTCAGACGCACAGGGCCGGAGGCGGGGCCGTCGAGCCTGCGCCGCGGTGTGAGGATGGCTTCGCCCTCAGGCACGAAATCGCGCGGCCTGAGCCGGTGCAGCAGCAGGTCCGAGCCGGGCGCATAGCCCGTGCTGGAGAGCGCGTGCAGCTCGCCATCGACCTCCTTCAGCCAGAACTGGTTGCGCAGTTCGCCGCGGATGCGGGCGAAGCGGGGAGGGTCGGCGCGGTCGAGCGGAACGCGCACCAGCCAGGTCTGGCGGTGCGCCTGCAGCTGCTCCCAGTCCATCGTGGGGCTGAAGCCCCAGGCATTGAACTGCGGGTCGAGGTACAGCGCATCGTCCCAGGCCGACAGGGCCAGGTAGGCGGCCGACCCGGCGACGTACAGCTCGGCGTGGCCATCGCCCAGCGCGCCGCGCGCCTGGCAGTCGACGTGGCCCGCGTCCAGCGCCGACAGCGGGCAGCTCAGCAGCAGGTGCAGCCGCGGATAGTCGGAGACCAGGCCCGGCAGCAGGATCTGGTGCGCGTCCACCAGCGCGTGCGGCGCGGCGTCCAGCGCGTCGCCGTGGCGCCAGGTCGGCCAGCGCAGGCGCTCGATCGTGTCCACCTCGATGCTGAGCTTGAAGACCAGGTGCTCGCCGTGCAGGCGCATCCCGTAGTTGTCGCCGCTGTAGTAGTCGTTGCTGCTCAGGGTGTAGTGCCAGCGCCGATGCAGGCGCCCCGCGGGGTCGAGATCGAAGCCGATCAGCTGGCTGCCGCCGCCGTAGCCGAGCAGGATGATGCGTCCATCGAGCGCCAGGATCTCGTCATACCAGACCCCGTGGCCGGAATCGTCTTCGGCCGCCAGCAGGCGGTCGACCACGCGCAGGCCGTCGCCACCGCCCTCGCGCAGGGCGATGCTGTAGAGGGTGCCGCTGCGCAGCACGATCAGGTGGTCGCCGGACTTCTTGACGATGCCACCCTCGTCGATGCCGGCTTCCTGGTTGTTGGTGATCACATCGGCCGCGGAAATGCGGCTGCCTGTGACTTCGATGCGATCCAGGCCGCCTTCCAGGCAGAGCGCACGCCGTGCCTCGGGCTCGGCCGCGCAGCGCGCCTCGCGCTCGGCCGTGTCGCGTACCTTGGCAAAGTGATCGAGTGCGACCAGGCGCTGCCGCAGCGCGTCCTCGTTCTCGATCAGATGCCCGCCAGCCGAGCGCGCCGCCTGCCAGGCCTGCTGCAGCGGCGTGGGGGGCGTCCGCGGCTGGTGCGCGCAGGCGGATGCCAGCAGCAGGGCCCCAGCGAGGACAGCGCAGCGAGCGGCCAACATGGATCGGACGTCCTTGCAGCGGGCGAGAGTGCCTCGGCCCTCATTGTGGGGCACGCACTGTCCTGCAACACCCGCCCCTCGCCCGGGGTGCGCCTCCGCGCGCCAAACCCCGGTCGTAGCGGGGACGCGATGTCGGCACAGGGGTGCCGACCTACCGTGTGGGGCGGCATTCCAGGCCGCCGCAGTTGCGTGAAGGCGCGCCCTAGGCGGCCAATCCGTAACTGCGCAGCAGCGCCTCGGGCTCCGGCTCGCGACCGCGGAAGGCGACGAAGCTTTCCAGCGCCGGGCGCGACCCGCCGACGGCGAGGATCTCGCGGCGGAAACGCTGGCCGGTTTCATCATCGAACAGGCCGGCGCGCTCGAAGGCGTCGAAGGCGTCCGCGCTGAGCACCTCGGCCCAGAGGTAGCTGTAGTAGCCGGCCGCATAGCCGCCGGCGAAGATGTGCCCGAAGCTGTGCGGGAAGCGCTGCCAGGCCGGCGGGTGGATCACAGCGACCTCGCGCCGCACCTCCTCCAGCAGCTCCAGGGTGCGCGGTCCACGCGCCGGGTCGTACTCCAGGTGCAGACGGAAGTCGTAGAGGGCGAACTCGAGCTGGCGCACCAGGAACAGGCCGGCGTGGAAGTGGCGCGCGGCCAGCATCTTCTGGTGTAGCGCGTCCGGCAACGCCTCGCCGCTCTGCCAGTGGCGCGCGAACAGGTCGAGGGTCTCGCGCTGCCAGCCGAAGTTCTCCATGAACTGGCTGGGCAGTTCGACCGCGTCCCACTCCACGCCGCTGATGCCGCCGACGCTGGGCCAGTCGATCTCCGTCAGCATGTGGTGCAGGCCGTGGCCGAACTCGTGGAACAGCGTGAGCACGTCGTCGTGCGTGAGCAGGGCCGGGCGGCCGTCGCTGGGCGGGGCGAAGTTGCAGGTCAGGAAGGCGACCGGATGGTGGCGCGCGTCGCCGTCGGAGAAGCGGGCGCGGCAGACGTCCATCCAGGCCCCGCCGCGCTTGCCCTCGCGCGCGTAGTGGTCGACGTAGAAGCCGGCGCGCACGCTGCCGTCGGCATCCAGCACGTCGTAGTAGCGCACGTCGGCGTGCCAGACCGGTACGCCGTGGCGCTCGGCGAACCGTACCCCGAACACGCGGCCGGCGATGGCGAACAGGCCGTCCAGCACGGCCGGCAGCGGGAAGTAGGGCTTGAGGTCCTCTTCGCTGAAGTCGAATTGCTCGACGCGCAGCTTTTCGCTGGCGTAGGCGATGTCCCAGGG